>CAMURM010000050.1 GCA_947097535.1 uncultured Selenomonas sp. | reverse complement strand
CAGGAAGAGGCGCGTCAGAAGTTCGGCTTCATGATGGACGCCTTCGAGTACGGCACGCCGCCGCACGGCGGCATCGCCTTCGGTCTTGATCGCCTCGTCATGCTTATGGCGAGGCGCCGCTCGATCCGCGATGTCATCGCCTTCCCCAAGACGCAGAGCGCTTCGGACGTCATGTCGCAGGCGCCTTCTGAGGTCGATGCCAAACAGCTCCGGGAGCTTTATGTGCGCTCGACCGCCGTCAAGAAGGAAGAGAAGAGCAAGTAAATGGCGAAATAAAAAATCCCCATGCTCCGGCATGGGGATTTTTTATTTCGGCTTATTTCTTGAGCGCTTCCTTCAAGATCGCCGTAACAGCCTGCTGCGAGACGCGCAGCACGTCGGTGTAGACCTTGTTGTAGAGGTCGCCGCCGTCGACGACGCCGCGGCCGTTCTGCGTGATGAAAAATTTCTTCGGACGATCCTCAAAATCCTTGTCAGCTTCGGCGAATTTCGCCTCAACCAGCTTCTCCAGTTCCTGCTCTGTCAAAATAAGTCACCTCTTTCTATAATTATACCTTATATTATACATCATTTTGATTGATTGTAAAGAATCATTGACGCGTGCGGATTTTGAAATACATGCGAGCTGCAGGCGGTGCAGGCAAGCCGCCGTATCATTTTTCGGCGAAGCGGTAGCTGCGATGATCTTCCGAGACGATGCGCCTGTTTGATTTGGAAAGGAAGCCGTCAAACAAGGCACGGCGCAGGGCGTGGTAGTGGGCGGGGTCGCCGCCGACCTCTTTCCAGAAGGCGCGGTGCACGTCGAGGCGCAGCTCCCATGTGAAGCTCTCGTCGGAAGAGTCCGTCACGACGCAGGCACCGTCGCACGGCATGCCGTCGAGCATGAGGCGATCCATCGCGCTGAACAGACTGCTCGGCCTCGTTTCCTCGACCGCCATGGAGGCGCCGAAGGCAAAAGCCGCCTTCTTCATTGCATCCAGGCGCGCCGCATCCTGTGTGAGGAGCTTCGTCACGAGCCGGGCGTAGCGGGCTTCTGCATCCTCGATCCGTTCCAGCAGCCAGCCGTGTATGTTCGTCAGATCGATGATCGTTTCGAGTGGCCGCGACTCTTCCTTCACATAGCCTGCCGCCTCCTCTTCGCTCAGCCAGCCTTCTTTCGCGGCAAGCGAGGCGATCGCCCGCGTCAGTTCTTCCTGCGCCTGAATCTTTTGATACATGCGGAAATGAATCGGTCCTAAAAATGCGCTCATGGCTCATCCCTCCGTCAATATAAACAGTAATAACATTCTACCGCATCTAAGGAAAAAATGCTGTATCATTTCTTACAAAAGGTAAATGTTTTTGCGAAAAGGATTTCTTCTACGGCAGTGAAAATGGGCAGAGGTTGTGCTATAATGGAGACATCTTTACGAAAAAACTTTTAGAAAAGGACGATGCGAAGATGTTCAGGCAAATCACGGCTTTTTTTATCTGTCTTTCCTTATTTGGCGGCGTGTCCGGCTGGGCGGAGGCGACGGAGAAGGAATCGCCCTACGGCACATGGGTCAAGGATGTCACGGCGGAAAATGCGGCGTCTAAGGAAGCGCAGGCAAAGGAGGCCGTGCCGGAAGCTGCGCCCAAGGCAGACGATCCCTACAAGATCGTCATCAATATAGCGGCGCGCTCCCTGGGAGTCTATAAGAACAACGAGAAAATCCGCCTTTATCCCGTGGGCTTGGGCAAGCTTTCTACGCCGACGCCCGTCGGTTACTTTTCCGTCCTGACGAAGGAGGAAAATCCCACCTGGGTTGATCCCGGTGATTCAAGAAATACGATTCCCTCGGGAGAAGGCAATCCCTTGGGCTATCGCTGGATGCAGGTCTGGGGCAATTACGGCATTCACGGCACGAACCATCCCGAATCGATCGGCGGCTACGTTTCCAACGGCTGCATCCGCATGAAGGAGGCCGATGTCGAGGAAGTCTACGATTATGTGAGCGTCGGTACACCCGTGGAGATCATGTACCAGCGCATCGTCATCGACAAGATCAAGGATAATATGATCGTTTACTACATCTATCCCGACGGCTACGGCTATCAGCCGCTCGATGTCGAGACGGTGACGAAATGGCTTGCGGGATACGGTGTGGAAAAGTTCGAATCGGACGAGGCTATAGAGAAGAAGATCGAGCTTTCCGACGGGCAGCCCACCTACGTTGCCCGGGCGTACAATCTGTCCGTCAATGGCACGCTCATGAAGGACAAGGCGCTCATCAAGGACGATATCGTGTACCTGCCGGCAGGCAAGATCGCCGAACAGCTCAAGGTGATGGCAACATGGGATGCGAAATCGGCTACCCTTGGGACGAAGTACGGCAAGGCGATCGGCTATGAAAAGAAGGGTACGCTCTTCTTCAATGCGGAGGATGCCGGCATCCTCTTTCGTCTGCAGGGCGGGCTGAGCAAACGCGGCGTTTACGAGCTGACCGCGATGGAAGAAGCGCCTGCGGCGGCGAAGGAAGAGGCTGTTACGACGACGGAGGCGGCGGCAACGAAGGAAGCGGCGGCTGAGACGAAGGGTGTCGCTGCCGAGACAAAGAGTGCCGAAGAAGCCGCGACGAAAAAGAATGTCGCAGAAGAAACAGCGAAGGACGGCAAGGAAGCGCTCGACAGCAGCAAGGCGCAGGAGCGCCGTCCCGTCGCTGCGAGAGCGACGCGGATCTACAACGAAGGACAGGCGGATGTGTCTAAAGGGTTGAATTGATTCCAAAAGAGGTTTCCGTCCACTGGCAATGAGGTGAGCATTGTTGAGCAAACGATTTATTCTGATCGACGGCAGCAGCCTGCTGTACCGTGCGTTTTACGCGTTGCCGCTCCTGCAGGCGGCGAACGGCTCGTATACGAATGCCGTCTATGGCTTTGCCACCATGCTGCAGAAGCTGCTGCAGGAATATGTGCCGGACTTTCTTGCCGTTGCTTTTGATAAGGGAAAGAAGACCTTTCGCAACGAGATGTTCGCAGAATACAAGGGCACGCGCAAGCCTACGCCGCCCGAACTTTCGAGTCAGATTCCCATGCTGCACGAGTTTCTCGCCGCGCTCGGCGTGCCCTTGATCGAAGAGCAGGGATACGAGGCTGATGATATTCTCGGCACGCTCTCCGTGAAGGGCGCGCAGGAGGGCATGGACGTCCTGATCGTGACGGGCGACCGCGACGCCCTGCAGCTCGTGCGTGAGAATATATGCGTGCTCTTTACGCGCAAGGGCATGACGGATCTCCTGCTGTATGATGAGAAACTGTTCCTCGAAGAGTACGGCTTCCCGCCGCAGCGCCTCATCGATATGAAGGGGTTGATGGGCGATGCTTCCGACAATATCCCGGGCGTCCCGGGCATCGGCCCCAAGACGGCTAAGAAGCTCCTCGCAGACTATGGCTCGTTGGAGGGAGTCTACGAGCATGTGGCGGAGATCACGGGCAAGAAGCTCAAGGGAAACCTCGCAGAGCATAAGGAAAAGGCGTTTCTGTCCAAAGATCTCGCGACGATCCGCTGCGATATGCCTCTGACGTTTGAAGCAGAATCGTATGTGATGAAGCCCGCTGCCGACGCTTTACGGGACTTCTTCGTGCGATACGACATGAAGTCCCTGACCGAGAGCTTCGCTGCCTTCTCGGCAGAAAATACGGCAAATGAACAGCCGGCGCCGGAAATTTCTCTGCAGACGATGGCGGATGAAGCGGCGAAGAAGGCTTTTTGGGAAAAGGCGCAGGAGCAGGGCTTCTTTTCGCTTGCCGCCTGCTTTGAGGGCAAGGTGCCGGACATGCGGGCGCAGCAGTTCGTTCTCTGTGCCGCAGGGCAAACGCTGCTCGCCGAGGTACAGGAGCTTTCTTTTTTCGCGCCGTTGCTTGCGGACGAAAAAATCTGCAAGATCGTCCATGAATACAAGCCGTTTCTTCACAGCGGCATGCATTTCGGCTCTGCCTACTTCGACGCATCCCTTGCCGCCTATCTGCTTGAGCCTGCAGCTGCGCAATACGATATGGCAAGCCTTGCAGGTACATATCTTTCGGGCGTAAATGCCTCGAAGGCTGCCGAGACGGGAGCTGCGGGGGCTGCAGGGCGCGCTGTTCTGCTTGAGAAGCTGTACCCTGCTCTGAAAGCTCGTCTGGAGGAGCGACAGCTATTTTCTCTTTATGAAACGATGGAACTGCCGCTCGTGGCAGTGCTCGCAGCGATGGAGCAGGCGGGCATCTATGTCAATCGCGCCTCTTTGCATGAAAAATCGGCGGCAATGTCCGCGCGCCTTGACAGTTTGACGGGAGAAATCTACGATCTGGCAAAGGGTCAGTTCAACATCAACTCGCCCAAACAGCTTTCTTCGGTTCTCTTCGAGCGCCTTTCTCTGACACCGCCGCTTGGAACGAAGAAGACGAAGACGGGCTACTCGACGAATGCCGAGGTGCTCGAAGCCATGCGCTTCGACCATCCGATTCTCGAAAAGATTCTCTCGTACCGCTTTTGGATGAAGCTGCAGTCGACGTATCTCGACAGCATGGAAGCCTTGATTTCGCCGCGCACGCAGCGCATTCATACGACCTTCAACCAGACGGTCACGGCGACGGGGCGCCTGAGCAGCTCGGAGCCGAATCTGCAAAACATCCCTGTGCGCACGGAGGAGGGGCGGCAGATTCGTGCGCTCTTTGAACCGAGCGATGGCTACGATGCCCTGATGTCCGCCGATTATTCGCAGATCGAGCTGCGCATTCTGGCGCATCTTTCGCAGGATAAGAATTTCCTCGAAGCGTTCCTGCACGAGCAGGATATTCATGCGCGCACGGCGTCCGAAGTGTTCGGTGTGCCGCTCGACGCGGTCACGGCTGACCTGCGCCGCAAGGCGAAAGCGGTGAACTTCGGCATCGTCTACGGCATCAGCGACTACGGACTCTCGAAGGATCTTCATATCTCGCGGCAGGAAGCCGCCGACTATATCGCGAGCTACTTTGAAAAGTGCAGCGGCGTCAAGCGATTCATCGATGAGGTTGTGGAAAAGGCGCACAGCGACGGCTTCGTCACGACGATTTTCGGCAGGCGGCGCGATCTGCCTGCGATCAAGAGCTCCAATTACAATCAACGGACATTGGCGGAGCGCATGGCGATGAACACGCCGATCCAGGGCTCTGCCGCTGACATCATCAAGCTCGCCATGATCGAGACGCATCGCGCACTGAGGGAGCGGGGCTTCAAGAGCCGCATCCTGCTGCAGGTGCACGATGAGTTGGTGCTGGAGATCATGAAGGACGAGGAGGCAGAGGTTGCAAGCCTCGTGCGCAATGCCATGGAGAATGTCGTGCAGCTTTCCGTGCCGCTGTCGGTCGATCTTCATACGGGCAAGGACTGGGCGGCGACGAAATAAGGGGATGAGATGAATGCCGGAGCTTCCTGAGGTCGAAACCATACGGCGTTCTTTGGAGAAATATGTACTTGGACGAAAAATTGCGTCCGTGGAGGTATTTTTGCCGCGTACGATAAAATCTTCGGCAGCGCCGGAGTTCTGCTCGCGTGTGCGCGATCAGGAGATCGTACGGTTGGAGCGTCGCGGCAAGTATCTTATGCTGCATCTGGCAAGCGGCGACGTACTGCTCTTCCATCTCCGCATGACGGGACGATTGTATCGGCGTGCGGCATGTGCGCCGTGCAGTAAGCATGTGCGCGTTCTCTTTCGGCTCGATGACGACAGTCGGCTTTTTTTTGAAGACGTGCGGACATTCGGGGAGATTCACCTGTTGGGCGCAAACGAGTGGCAGGCATACCCTGCCTTCGTGCGCATGGGGCCTGAACCTTTGACCGAGGCTTTTCAGCCGCATACTCTGGGCGCTGCCCTGCGAAAAAGCGGTCAATGTATCAAAGGTTTCCTGCTCGATCAGGGAAAGGTGGCGGGTCTCGGCAATATCTATGTCGATGAGGCTCTGTTTTTTGCGGGCATCCATCCTTTGCGCGAATCTCGCAGTCTGAATCGCGACGAGGTGTTCCGTCTTCATCGGGCGGTCAATCATGTGATTGCCGAGGGCATCGAAGACGGCGGCACGACGTTTCGCGATTATGTGAACGGTGAAGGCGAAGAGGGCTTCCATCAGCAGAAGCTGCACGTCTATCATCGTGAGGGCGAGCCGTGTCTCGTCTGCGGCACGGAGATTGAGAAAATTCGCGTGGTCGGGCGCGGCACGCGCTTCTGCCCGCATTGCCAGCCTCTGCGCGAGGGCGGTATGCAGCTCATCGGTCTGACGGGCGGCATCGCGAGCGGCAAGAGCACGGTCAGCCGCTGCTTGCTGAAGCTCGGCGCGAAGGTCATAGATACCGATAAGATCGCTCATGCTTTGGCAAAACCGCAGCAGCCGCTCTGGGAGGCCTATCGGCAGCATTTCGGTGCGGAGATTCTGGACGAGAACGACTGTCTCTGCCGCGAGAAAATCGCGGCGCGCGTCTTTTCCGATCCCGCGGAAAAGCGCTGGATCGACGGCGCGGCACATCCTTTGATCGAGGCGGTCGTAAAGAAAAAGATTGCCGCACTTGCGAAAAAAGGCGAAAGATTCGTCTTCCTCGATGTGCCGCTGCTCTTTGAAGCGCAGTGGAACCGCATGGTCGACAGGATCTGGCTCGTCTATGTGTCGAAGGACAGGCAGCTCGCAAGGCTCATGAAGCGCAACGGCTATGCGCAGGAGGAAGCGGCGGCAAGGATCCGCGCGCAGCTGCCGCTGGCTGAGAAGAGGCAGCGGGCGGATCGCGTCATTGAGAACGACGGCACTCCGAAGGAAACGAGAGAGCAGGTGAAGGCGGCATGGGAAGCGCTGCTGTCGACTTGATGTATGCCCGATGCCGGGAAGAGGGAGGTGCGATGTTGCAGGTGAGAGAGGACGATGATTTTCACAGGCGCATCAAGCAAAGGCGGCAGGAATCGAATCGCCGCTTTGCTGCCTTTTTCATGGGCGTCATCATTTTGTGCGTGGCATTTTCCTTTTTTTTCGCCAGGCAGGCGGAGTCCGTGCAGGGTCAATACCTCTATCCTTATCCCTATCGCTCCGTCGTTGAGCATTACGCGGCGAAGTACCATGTGGACAGTTCGCTCGTGGCGGGCATGATCCTGTCGGAGAGCAAGTTTCGCAGCGAGGCGAAGTCGCATCGCGGTGCCGTCGGCCTCATGCAGCTGATGCCGGAAACGGCGCTGTGGATTTCCGAGCAGATCGACGATGAGGAGTACAGTCTTGGTGCGCTGCACGAGCCGCAGAAGAATATCGAGTACGGCACATGGTACATCGCCTCTCTGGAGGAGGAGTTCGGCGGCAACGATGTGCTGGCGCTCGCAGCGTACAATGCCGGGCGCGGCAACGTGCACGACTGGATGGAGGAAAATCATTGGAGCATGGATTTTCACGAGGTTTCCGCCATCCCGTATGAGGAAACGCGCGCCTATGTAGCGAGCGTTTTGAAGAATCGGCAGAAGTATTTGCAGCTTTACGGCGCGGGAGAAGATTGAGCGAGGCGTATGATGCAGAAGAAGCTATGTATTGTTCCGGAAAAAAGGGATATTTTGCGCGAACTTACGCGCGGGATCGAGCTTACGCAGGCGGAGCAGAAGATCTTTTTTGCCGCTGTCGTCAAGCATGTGGAGATTTCCCTGCAGGGAAACTCCTGGGAGATCCTGCTGCAGACGCAGGCGGTTATACGCACGAGCCTCCTTGAGCGTGTGAGTGCTTATATAAGGGAGCAGGCGCATATCGAGGAGATCGTCTTTTATCAGGACGTCTTGGATATCGAGGCTTCGATTGAGCGCGCCTGGAAGGAACTCTGCCTCGTTGCCGCGAACGGCAATCCGGCAGTGCTCCATCTGCTTAAAGGCGCAAAGCGCATCTTCGACGGTGCGAGCCTGCTGCTTGAGGTCAAGGGCGAGCTTTCGGGCGAGATCCTGCGCGCGCACGACGCGCCGAATCTCCTGCAGAAGGCGATCGAGAGGATGCTGCTGATCCGCTGCGCCGTCTCGTACAAGGCGCTCGATGAGGAATACGACATGATCGAGGAAGACGGTGATCTCTGGCAGGATCGCGTCTATCAGGAGAATTTGCGCGAGACCGCGTCTGCTGCACCGCAGGCAGCGGAGCCGAAGAAGGCGCCTCCTTCGCCGCGCCCGTCAAGGGCAGTGCACGAGGCAGGCGGCAGCTCCGGCTTGATCTTCGGCAAGAAGTTTACGGGCGAAGCCGTTTCTATTGATGATACCGACGGCGAGATGAAGAGCGTCATCCTGACGGGCAGCGTCGGGCGCATCAGTTCAAGGGAATTCAAGACGAAGACGAAGCTGCTGCTCTTCGATCTTGCCGACAGCACGAATGGTATCAGTTGCAAGAAGTTCTTCAAGGAAAAGGAGCAGGAGGTCTATGATAAGGCGTTGGCTTCCATGAAGGAGGGCATGCTTGTCAAGGTCAAGGGCGCGATCCGCTTCGACACGTTCCAGAACGAGTTCATGCTCTTCGTGGATTCGATGCAGAAGATCGAAAAGCCGAAGCGCGAGG
>CAMURM010000049.1 GCA_947097535.1 uncultured Selenomonas sp. | reverse complement strand
ATGGCGGAGTGGAGAGGATTCGAACCTCCGCTGCAGTTGCCCACACTAACGATTTAGCAAACCGTCCTCTTCAGCCTCTTGAGTACCACTCCGTATGCAGTTTTTCGCAAGCTGCAATCCCGTGGGGTGCAACCGGCGACATAAGATATGATAACAGACGCACGCCGCCTTGTCAACATGAATTTTCCACGATCGTCCAAGAGGTCGAGGCCGGCGGCTTCTACATGATTTCCGTGTGCCTGCGCTGCCAGCCCGGCAGGAGCCTGCCCGTGCGCCACGGCTCCATGACCTCGCGCTCTCGGTACGGGCGCGCACCCCAGCGCACGGGGATCTTCTTACCGAGCAGCTCTTCCACGCGCGCGGCGATTTCCCTTAGCGTGAGTGCTTTCCCGGCACTCACGGCGAACTCACCGCGGATGTCGGCGCGATCCTTCAAAAGATATTCTGCCGCGAGCAGGAAGGCGTCGGCAACGTCGTCCACATGGACGAGGTCGAGCTTCTGCTCGCCGGGTGAAAGGGCGAGTTCTTCGCCCGTTGCCGCCGCCTCCTGCAGGAGAGCGAGGATCTTGCGCCGCGTGTCACCCTCGCCGTAGGTGTCGAAGAGCTTCAACGTCACGGCATGAAGCCCCGCCGTTTCCTCGTAGTAGCGCATGACGGTCTCGAAGGCTTCCTTCGTCGCCGCGTAGAGGTTCACAGGCGAATAGCGCGCGCCCCGGTAGTGCTGCCAGCTCGTGCCCGCATGGACGAAGCGGCGCACCTCGTTCTTCGCCATCGCTTCTAAAAGCTCCGTGCCGAAGAGGATGTTGCTCGCGACGAGCGCGGCGACGTCCTTGCTTTCATGCGCCGCGAGGTAGAGCGAAGCGAGGTGGCAGACGACCGCGGGCTTCGCCTCGCGCACGATGTCGACGAGCGTGCCGCCTTCGTAGACATGAAACTCCACCCTCTCGCGCACCTCGCGCTCCAACACCGTCCGCTCCGACGACGGGCGCACGATGGCAGCAACCTCCCAGCCCGCATCAAGCATGCGGCGCACGAGGTGCCTGCCGATGAATCCCGTGACACCCGTCAAAAGAACGCGCTTCTTCACGCGCCTTCGCCTCCCCTCTGCCGAATCTCCTGCGCCCAGCCGCGAAGCTGCGCATCGCCGGGAAACAGCCGCGCGAAATGCGCCGCCGAGCTCTTGCTCTCGCCGCGCAGGATCTCGGGCAGCTCCTGCGACATTTTTCCATGCGCAAACGCCGCTTGCAGCGGCGGCGGCAGGAAGTTTACGAACACCTCATGCGGCGATTTCCCCATGCTGCTGAAATCGCACGCGGTCTTCTCCTCTTCCATGACCTCATCGTAGATTGCTTGCAGTTTCACCGCCGTCTGCTGCACGGAAAAATTCTCCTCAATAAATCGGCGCGCGTTACGGCCGAGCCGCGTGCGCTCCTCGGGGTGCGCATAGAGATAGCGCAGCGCCTGCTCGAACTCCTCGGGCGTGCGCACCAAGAGTCCCGTCTCGCCGTGGCGCACAAGGTGCTTCTCCGCACATTGGTCGAGCGCGACGACAGGAAGCCCTGCATTCATCGCTTCGAGCAGCACATTTTCCGTCGTGCCGAAGTGCTGCGGATTGAGCAGGTAGGCGAACACATCCATGCGGCGAAACTCCGCCGCCACATCCGTCACATAGCCCGCAAAGGAAAGCTGCTCGGCAAGACCGAAAGGCACCGCATCGCGGCGAATCCGCGCTTCGTTCTCAGCGTCGCCGACGAGGCGGAAAGAGATGCCGCGGATGTCCTTGACGCGCGCACAGAACGCACAGAAGTCGGGGTGCAGCTTCGCATACGAGAGCGTGCCGACGTAGCCGACGGCAAAGCCGTCATGCATCTCGCGCTGCGGCTCTGCCACCGGAAAGTCGCCGACGCTGTTGACCATCGCGGCGTACTCCCTCGCCCATGCGCGCGCCGTTTCATCCCAGAAGGGATTCTCATACGAATACGCCGAGGTGAATACGAAGCGCTGCGGCACGCGCAGGAATGCGGGCGGCAGATAGGGATAGAACGCGCCCGAGACATGCGCCCAGAGGACGAGCCGCGCGGGCACGGGCGAAAGCTCCAGCAAAAAGCGCGCCATGCGCGGGTGGTGCCACCACTCAAGCTGCACGATGTCCGCGCGCGCCATCGCCGCCTCGATCTTCGTCGCATCCTTCTCCACGCGCGCCTTGACCCCCGCCTGCGCCAGAAGGTCGAAGAAGCCGCGCTTCTCCGGCTCTTCGAGCAGCACGACCTCGTGGCGCTCCTTCCCTTGCGCCGCAAAGGCGGCGAGCAGCCCCGAAAGCACCTTGCCGACACCGCCGCCCATGTGCGTCGTGATATGAAGTATCTCGCGCATCTTCATCCTCCCCACTCAAAAAGGACTCGAAAAATCCGCCAGAGCGGCAAAGCTCCGATCGCGCTCCGAAAGAAGCGGCGCTGCGATGCCCCAGTCGATGCCCGCCGTGTCCCAGCGAATGCCTGCATCGAAGTCGGGCGCGTAGACGCTCGTCACCTTGTACACCATGACCGCTTCCGCGCTCCGCGTCAAAAAGCCGTGCGCCATACCGCGCGGGATATAGAGCATCATCCCCGAGCCGCCTGTCAGCGTGAAGCAGCGATGCTCGCCGTACGTCGCGGACGCGCGGCGCAGGTCGAGCACGACGTCGAGCACCTCGCCGCTCATGCACCAGACGAGCTTCTCATGGTCGACGGGCGGCAGCTGAAAGTGCATGCCGCGCAGCACATCTTTCTTCGAAACGGAATAGTATTCCTCGCGAAAGTCCGTCGCCAGCCCCAGTTCGCGAAAAGCCGCCTCATGGTACACCTTCGTAAAGGAGCCGCGCGCATCCTCGCGCACCTTCGCGCGCACAACACGAAAGCCTGCGAGTCCCGTTTCCTCGCAGGCGAAAAGCCCCGCTCGATCCGTCACGTCCAATCCTCCTCTGAAAACGCCTGCTCGAAGCTGCACGGACGCAGCTCCAATGCCTCTTCGACCGTCATGCCCATGCGCCGCTCGAAGTCCTCCTTGATGGCGAAGAGCGCCGCCCAGCGCGAGGGCACATTCTCCGCATCAAGCCCGTAGCGGCGGATGATATCGACGAGCCGCTTCTCTAAGACGACGATGCCCGAAACGTCGCCCATGACATCGGCTAGCTGGATCAGACGGTCGTAATCCGTGTAGGTGATGCTTGGAAGATATGCCTGCAAAAAGGTCATATCCTCCTCCGTGCTGTCCCATACGCCTGTGACCGAGCGCGCATCCTGCACGGGAAACGAGTGCGTGAGGCATATACGCGCCGCTTCCTCATAGCCTTCCGCTCGCAAATAGCGCCAGCCGCAGAAAATGTGGTTGATCTTCATCTCGCCGAAGCGCCGCCCGATGTCGTGCAAAAAGCCGTACGCCGTCGCGAGATCGGCGTCCATCTCCGGCACGCGCGCCGCGATCTTCCCCGCCGCCAGCCCAACGTAGTACGAGTGGCGAATCCAGAGCTTCGGCGCGCGCTTTTCTGCCTCGCGCAGATACTCTCTGGCGCGCGCCGCCGTCAGTTTCTTTGCCGCTATCATGACGCAACAAGTACCATTTCGTCACGCCTCACACTATGCCGCCGTGCACAGAAGGAATAAAACATGGCCTACACTCCGCAAAAAATTTCAATTACATCACGCCCTGCAAAATTTTCCATAAACCTCACCCCACACACTTCTCATCTATCGGTTTCACGAGATCAAGGATGTTAATGATATTCTTAACGCGCGGAAACGCTTGATGGATCTGCTTCTCGATCGTCGACATCAAAGAAATGACGGGCACGATGACCGTGTCGATCTCCTCCTCATCCAAGATGTTGGGGCTATGTATGAGATGCCCGTCGACCTCGCTACCCTGCTTTATCTTGGAATTATCGATAAGGAAGACACCCTCGGCTCCCACGAAAGATAAATCGGGGATCATCGTCGCAAAATAATCATTGATACCCCAGAAAGCAATCTTGCCATTCTCTTCGCGCAGCGTTTCCACGGAATACGTGATATATCGCACGATTTCGGGTAAGATCGGCAGTTTGTGCTTCTTGCCGCACTTCTTGCACGTCAGCACGTTGCGCGTGAAGAAGCGCACACTCTCCCAGCGGTTTTCCTCGCTGCATTCCGTACATGCTCCCGTGAAGCTCAGTGCGCGGCGCGCATAATCGACCTTCACATCATGGATGCCATCGGGCGGCAGGAAGGCGCGCTGCGGCAGGCGCATGACCTCGCCTGCAAGCCAGTCCATCTCCTCCTTCGACATCTTCGAAAGGTTCACGACAGGGCAGCCGTCGCGGATAAACTGCACCTCGTCCTTGATGATGCCGCGTGCGAGCGCCGTCTTGTAGAGCGGCGTTCCCGGATACGTCGTGATGAAGTTCAGCGTGATGCCGTATTCCGTATGCGCCTTCCACCAATCGAGCGTGCGCTTCGCCGTGTCGATCGTTTCCTCCACATCGCCGAAGATGAAGCCGCCCTGAATCGTCAGCCCGTACTGATAGGCGAGAGCCAGAGCCTTCTCCGTCTGCTCGAAACGGATCTTCTTGTTCATGCTGCGCAGGATGCCATCGTCTGCACTCTCCAAACCGAAGCCCATCGTCACGCAGTTCGAGTCCTTGAGGATGCGCACCATCTCCTCCGTGACATCGCATACGCGGAACTGCGCCCACCAGCGAATGTTGTACGGCTTAATACGCGCACAGAATTCGACCACGCGCTGCATATTGATGGCAAAAAGCTCGTCCGACACAAAGATGTACTTGATATGGTACTTTTCTACGAGGAGGTCAAGTTCCTCGAAGAAATTGTCCAACGAACGCTTGCGGTAGTGACTGCCGCTCGTATGGAAGCAGAACGTGCACTGGAACGGGCACGAGCGGCTTGTCGTCATCGTGATCGCATGATCCTCGTTCATGCCGAGGAGACTCGGCACCATGGCGGCGATCTTCGAAAAGTCGAATCCATCGTAGTCAGGAAAGGGAATCGCATCGAGATTGGCGACCTCTTTACGCGCCTTTGTGCGCAGCCAGACGCCGTCGTCACGGTAAATGATGCCCTCGACCGCCATCACGTCCTCGCCGCGCTCCAAGGCGTGACAAAGCGCCGGCGTCGTCTCCTCGCCCTCACCGACGATGCCGTAGTCCGCAAACTCCAAGACTTCCATGCCCGCGGCAGGCGCGCTCGTGATGATGCCGCCGCCTGCGATCGTGACGATGCGCTGGTTGAAAGCCTTCGCCGCCTGCAGGATCTCGCGGATCGCCGGATACTGGAACGAAAGCCCGCCCGTCAGCACGACGTCGATCGCGTGTTTTTCGATCTCTTCCTCTATGATCTCGCGCGTCACACCCTCGCGGCTGTTCATATTCAAAGTAAACACATTGAGCCCCGCCTGCTTCATGCTCGAAGAAACGTAGGGAATGCCCAAAGGAAATTGATACCATTCACCAACCGTATCGACAAAGCGTGGCATGACTAACAAATAATTCATCTAAAGCACCTCAATAGAATCTGCTCTGCATCTTCATCGAGCACATCTTCTTCAAACATCGCATAGCGGTACTGCCTGCACTTCGCACACGTCGCATACACGGACTTCCTGCCGCGAAGCTGCGCTTCAAGGAAGCGGTGCAGGCGCTCGCCGTGCCATATCGCGCGCACGGATTCCTCTGCGACGTCGCCCAGCGTCGCCGCCGTCTCCATGGCACAGCACGGCGCCATCTTGCCGTCGGGATTGAGCTGCATCATGTAGAAGGGCTGCGGGCAGACCTTTGCCATGCGCACGGCGGCGCCGTTCTGCGTCACATCCGCGAGCGCGTGCCCCGCGAGCTTTTCGTAGTCGATCTGCTCGACCGCCGGAATCAGATGCTCGACGGCGATGAAGTCGGCGATGTCGCCGAAAAGGCGCAGGAACTCCGCCTCCTCGCCTTCGGCGAGCGCGCAGTCCATGATCTTCACATAGATCTTCGTATCGCCGCGATGCGCATAGAGCCAGCGAATGTTCTCGACGAGCTTCTGAAAGACGCCCTGCTTTTTCGTATAGGCATACGCATCATCGGAAAGCCCCTGCAGGGAGATGCGAATGCGCCCGAGCCCTGCCTCGACGAGCGCTGCAGAAAGCTCGTGCGTCAGGCGCAGGCCGTTCGTCACGATGTCGAGGGACTCGGCGACGCCCGCCTCCTTCGCGCACGCGACCATCGCGGCGATCTCGGGATGCAGAAGCGGCTCGCCCGTGCCGGCGAAGCGCAGCATCTTCAAGGGGCGCGGGAATTCCTTGAGGTCGGCGACGAACTTTCGGTAAAGTCCCATGTCGAGCACCGTCTTAGAGGCGATGAAGCCGCGCTCCGCCGGCGGTACGGAATGGATGCAGTAGGCGCAGGCTAGGTTGCACGCGTAGACGGGGAACACCTGAATGGAAAACGGCGTATCGAGCGGCAGGCGGTCGGCGAGACGCCGCCTCTTGCCGCCGGGCGTCTGCCCGTCGATGCGCTGCGCCTTCATCGCCATGCCTCCAAACGCTTGAGGAGCTCTTCTGCCGCGCCGTCCAGAATATCCTCGGGGTGCGCGACGTCATTCGGCGCGCAGCAGTGCGCGCAGCGCCTGTTTTCCTCGCGCCTGCCTTCAAGCTGCAGCTGCCAGAACTCGCGCAGCTTTTCTCCGTGCCACATGTCCAGGATGCGCTCTTCATGCACATTGCCCAAGACAATCGGTTTGTAGATCGTATCGCACGGCTCCACATCGCCGTTGGGAAATACGCCGAGCATATAGAAGGCGAGCGGACAGACCTTGCGAATGCCGTCCGTCTTGCCGCCGTAGCGGTCGTACTCGACCTCCATGCCCTGCGTCAGCTCCACGCCGTCGTAGGCGGGCAGCATGTGCTCGATATACATGCGATCCGTCATGTCGGAAAAGAGCGCGTAGAACTTCTCGTCCTCGCCCTCGTCGAGCGCCACATCCATGACCTTCAGGAAGAGCTTCGTCTTGCCGCGGTGCGCGTAGAAATAGCGCAGGTTCTCCAAAAACTCCTCGAAATTCACGCGCGCCTTGCAGATCGTCGCATACTTCTCCGAGGACAGCCCCTGAAGCGACACACGCAGGGTATCGAGCCCCGCGTCGATGAGCGCGTCGGCGAGCGCATGGTGCAGCAGGGAAGCGTTCGAGATGATCTCAATGCGCTCGGCGACGCCCTTTTCCTTCGCCAGACGCACCATGTCCGCGATGTGGGGATTTAAGAGCGGCTCACCCTGCCCCGTGAGCGAAAGCATCTTGAGCTTCTGCGGAAACTCCGCGAGCTGCTCGATCGTCTTCTCATACGTTTCCATCGTCATGTGCTCGGGCTTGAAGTCGTACTGGCGCTTCATCTCGGCATGGCCGAGAGAGTGACCGCAGTAGGCGCACTTGAAGTTGCAGTACGTCGTCGGAAAGACGAAAGCGCTGTAGGGAGCAGCGAGCGGCACGACATCCGCGAGATGCACGCGCTCCGTCCCGTAGATCGGTTTGATTTCAGACGCCATATCCTTCCTCCTCAGGAAAAGAGCGGCAGGAGTCTTTCCGCATCCGCATCGAGATCCTCCGCCGGATTGTTGATCGCATTGAAACATGTACAGCCGCGACACTCGGGGACTTCGTCCTTGCGCTTTTGCAGCAGCATGCGCAGGAACGCTCTGCGCTTCGGGCCGTTCCAGATCTCGACGAGCGACTGCTCCTTCGCGTTGCCCATCGACAGCCCCTTGCCCAGACCGGGCACGGGACAGGGGAACGTATGCCCCTCGCAGCCGATCTGCAGGAAGTAGAAGGACTGTGCGCAGACCTTGCGGTCGAGGTCAAGCTCCTCGCCATAGAAGTTCTTCGATCCGTCCACGACGCCTTTGAGATCTTCCATCTGCTGCTGCATGACGACAAGATGCTCGATATAGATGCGATCCGCCATCGGGCTGAAGAGCGAAAGGAAGCGTTCCTGCTCCTCTTTCGTCGGCACGGTCGCGTCGATCGCCTTGATGTAGATCGCCGTATCCTTCTTGTGAGCAAAGAGGTAGCGCAGGTTTTCCAAATACTGCTCGAAGTCGATGCGCACGCCGCACGTCTTCTCATAGCCGGCAGCGTCAAGCCCCTGCACGGAGATATTGATGTTCGTGATGCCCGCTGCGACGAGTGCATCGCTCTTTTCCGGCGTGAGAAGAAGCCCATTCGTGATGACCTCGACGCGCCCCGCGATATCAGCATCGACAATCTTCTTGACGAAGGTCGGCAGCAGAGGATTCGTCAGCGGCTCACCCAGCCCCGAAAAGACGATGCGCTTGACGCCGCCCTTCGGGAACTCCTTGAGATCGTGCACGATCTTGTCAAAGTACGCCTCATCCATGTGCAGCATGCGGTGCCCGAGCTTTTGGAACTCGCCGCCCGTCTCGTCGCGCGTCGAATGGATGCAGTAAAAGCACTTGAAGTTGCAGTATTTCGTCTGCTCGATGTATACGGTGAAAGGCTGCGCCAGCGGTATGATGTCCGCG
>CAMURM010000048.1 GCA_947097535.1 uncultured Selenomonas sp. | reverse complement strand
CTCGCGTAGCCCTTGATGGCGGTCAGGGGCGTCGCGAGATCGTGCGAGATGCCCGCGATGAGTTCCTTGCGGTTCTCGTCATACTTTTCGCGCCGCGCCTTTTCCTCTTTGAGCGCCTGCCGCATGAAGTCGAAGGAGCGGCCGACCGCGCCGATCTCGTCCGCCGAATCGATGGCGGGCGAGGCGTCGAGGTTGCCGCGGCGGATCTCGTCGGCGGCGAGCTTGAGCTTTTCCAAGGGCGAAATGATCTGCTCGGAGAGCAGGCGCGCGAGGTAGCGGCCGAGCGCGATGATGACGAGCGATATGCCGGCGAGGAGGAGGTAGGCGAGGATTTCCAGAACGTCGTGCAGGGGATTCTCCTGCTTCGGCACGCGCTCGTGGAAGGGGATGGCGCCGCGCGCGATGATGATGGTGCGCGTCTTTTCCACGCGGTAGAGGAGCGCGAAGCCTTGCTCGTCCCAGCGCAGGAAGGAGGGGGAGCCGTCCGCAAGCGCCTGCACGCTTTGCAGGAGCTCCTCGGGGTCGGCGCCCGGCGAGGTGTAGACGACCTCATCGTTCTTCGCGATGAGGCTCGCGATGCCCCAGCGTTCGAGCGCGCGGCAGTCCGCTTCCATGTCGATGAGCTTCTTGCCGCGATCCGCCTTCGACTTGAGCGAGCTCACGGCGAACTGGATGGAGAGTGGCTCGCGCTTTTCCTGCCAGAGCAGCGCCAGCTCCGCTTCGCGTACCGTGCCCGTCGTCTTGAGCCCTGCGAAGAGCAGTCCGCCGAGTACGAGCAGGAAGCCGACGGGAAGCGCGATCATCAGGAAGTTGGTCATGAGGATGCGATGTTTGAGGGAAATGTCTCGGAGTTTGAGCATGGAGGCCTCCTTTTTCGTTTACCGCAACAAGGTCAAGCTGCTTCCCAAGGCGCTTAATTCGCCGGCTGACGGACACGTTTCCGCCTCCGCTTCTTCCAAGATAGCAGTTGCCGGCAAAAAGGTCAAGGAGTATATGGAAGTGCGTGTGTCGCAATATGGAGCAAAAAGAGGATTTTTGAAAATCGCAAAGGCAAAAATTTTTAACATCGGATATGCTATACTATAACATATGCGGAGATCTTAGAGCCCAAAAAGCCTGTGGGATGCGATTCGTAAGGCGGTAAGGGATATGGGAAAGAAGTATCTGTCAGGTGAGATGGAATAACGTGAATTGGGGCGGGAGTGTCAACGGATCCTTAAGGAGGTCCTCATGGTCGAGGAATTTTATGGAAAAATCAGCCGATCCGGCTCGAACTTATCCGACAGTTTGGAGGATAAGCTGACCGGAGATTTTTTCGGTACATTGAGGTACATGGATTTTTGTGACGGATTGCAGCCCATACTATGCGGGGCATTACGCAAATCGGAGAAGCAGCAGGCTGAATCACAGGCTGCAATTCAGCTCATAGAAAACGTGAATTGCACAAATATCAAGGATGAGGAACATATCAAATTCTGGCCGAAGCATGATCGTGGGGAATTCGCAGCAAGCGACGAACGAAGAATAGAGGAAAGGGAAAGAACATGATGCCATATACAGAAAATATTCTGCAGGACAGTGGTGTGATCCTTACCTGTGCGGATGAGCGCATCTTTTCTGCGCTGGCGCGATATTATTCCCGCATGGAAAAGTGTGCGCCGCTCCTCGGTATGCCGGTGTGTCAATTTTCCTCCGAATCAGAACAGGAGGATGATACGTCCATCTCGGCGGAAGAGGTATCGCTGCCCCATACCATGCTGCTTTCGGATGCGCAGGCGATGACGATCCCGTTCGAGATATTGCGGCAGCAGGATATACTCTGCATCTATCGTACAGCTTCTGAGGGTGACTTTGTCGCATGTGCAGAGCGGCTGACTGCACTGCAGGAGGATGATGACGGCTGCATCAGACCGATTCTTATGTACTTTGCAGATGAGGCAGCGGCAAAGGCTTGCATAATCGCATCAGGTCTATGGACGCCGATGAATATCCAACTGGTCGGTGTAGATAGGCGGGATATTCTCCCGATGCTTGCGTCGACGAAAGGAGATCTTCGGTGTATCTCTCTAGAACATCTGCTTTGGGAAGAAATGCCTGCCGCGAATCGAACGGTGCGGGGTGTGCAGCTCATCTTCCGAGGGACAGGAGCAGAACTTAGTCTCTATGATATTGCGAAAAAGGTGGAATCCGTCGCCGACTGCTTCCAAGGAGAGGTTGATATTTTGTGGCAGGTCGAGCTATGTGAAGCGAATGAGATACTGATGTTTTCTGCGTATGAAATGCATCACGCAGGCGTTGCGTCGAAAGATGTGTGAGCCGAGCCGTCAATGTTTTTCGCCTGAATTGGAACTATGTGTCGAATTTGTGTGCAATAAAGATTTTTACAGAAGGTGTATGTAGACGGTGCTTTCCGGCGATGGCATGAGGCGTGATACAGCCGATGCCAAAAGGGGTGAACTCCGTGTTCATACGCAAATGAGTGAAATGGAATCCGTACGCTCTGTGAGAGAACTCATTTCACGGCTGCCGATTGGGGATGGAAGGCAGTAGCCGTTACCGACCACGGCGTTGTGCAGGCATTTAGGAGTGAGTTCGCACTGTGCGATTCTCGTGTTACAAAAACGCTTGACCACAACACATCCAAGTTCCCCTGACCAATGTTTCCCCTTTGTTTCGATTTTGTTTAGCTTTTGTTTGCTGCGTCTTTAAGGGTGCGCCGTATACTGAGACCATGCAAGGGGCGAGCACATGAGCCGCCCGGCAAAAAAGCATTCATGACATGACGTTCAATGCAAAAGGAGGATTTCATCATGGAAAACAAAATCATAGAAACGGCAAAGGGCATCTTTTCGGCGAAGAATCTGAAGCGTGCGGGAATCGTCGCCGTCATCGGGGCGGTGCTGGCAGGCGGCGGCGCTTATTGGCATTACGGGCAGGAGGCTGCCGCCAAGGCGCGCGTCAGTGAAGCGCGCACGCAGATGGTTCGGACGCAGGCAGAGAAGGAGGGGCTCGCACTCCTCGCGGAGAATGAGGTGCGCACGCTTGTCGCGGATGCCATCGGCATCGATGAGACGGCGATCACTTACCGCAGGATCGAACTGACGGACAATCGCGCGAAGGGAATGAAGCACGATGTTGACAAGCGCAAGGGGGATCATCGTGATGGGGATCATCGAGATCAGAAGGACAAGCACGAGAGAAAGGATCGTCGCGGCGATCAGCCAATGGCTGCGAGACAGACGCCGCAGCCGGCTCCCGAGGGCGCTCCTGCTCCCGCTGCACCGCAGCAGCCGCTGGCTGCGCCTGCGCCGGATGCAGCAATGCCTGCGCCGGATGCTGCAGCACCTGCACCGAGTCCCGCGCTGTTCCAGCCCGTTTACCGCGTGAAGTGCTACGCAAACAACGTGAAGTACGAGCTGATCCTCGACGCCCAATCGGGCGAGGTACTCTACCGCGAGATCGACGATTAAAGGAAATACGGATAAAAAGAGCCTGCCGCATGTGCAATGTGCGGCAGGCTCTTTACGTATGCTTTTTCACTGAAGGATATACAAGATGCTCACTGTCATACCACAGAACATGGAAGTGGTCATCAAGGCGCAAGCCGATGATTCGCAGCTTGTTGTTCAGCGCGAAGGAAAAGAGATCGTCGGAAAAGTCTTCAAGTTTCAAAGACTTGAGCCGCTCACGCGCGGCGGGGGAAAATCTTTGGACCTCCTTGACGTAGTGATGCCTTGATTTGCCGCTGTCGTGCGTCTGACGGGCGATTTCTGCCCATGTCATTTGCGAGTAGGCAATCATCTTATCGAGGAAATCCTTATGTTTGAAATCCGTGCGTGTCGTATCGAAAGCGAAGGCGCCCTGTTTGTCGATGCGGTCGAAACGAAATATGGGGAAGCCTGTGTTTTGACTTTTGGGAGATAGGACGACTTCTTTTTTGGGCCGTACGTTACCCTTTTTGTGAACGTGCTTCTGACGCTTCATCAAAGAGCCCCATAATACGCACCGATGGCTTCCTTGGAGATGACGGAATCGCTGAATGCCATTTCGTCGAGCGATCCGCGCGCTGCCTTCCACGGTGTTTCGGCGTGCGTCTGCGCGCGCAGCTGATAGGGCTCCATGGCACCGTACGCGGAGAGAACCGTGTCGATGCTGTCCTTTTCGTCTGCGGTCAAAGCGTCAATATTTCCATCCGGCAGGAAATCTTCCGTGACAGAGTACATGCCTTTGTGGCGCGCGAAAAGCGGCCGGCATACCGGCCCGTTGCGCCACGCCTCGAAGTCTTCGGGAAAAAGCGGCTTCCCCGTCCAGGCAAGCGTCCACGCCTGCGCATAGTAGCAGAGCTTCTGAAGCTTCCATGTACTGATTTCGCCTGTCTTGAGCAAGATATACCTTGCTGTATCGAATACATTCGCCATGTGCCGGTGCACCTCCTTTACTGTACGCGGTTTTCACTCGTTACGCGCCGATGTCGACCTTTGTGTTGCGCGTGGGATTCTTCGCGGCTTCGGCGGCATTCTGCATCTGGCGCATGTAGGCGGCCTTCGCCTGCTGCAGGACGGACGTTGTATGGCTCTGAGCCGTCTCGACGATGCGCTTGTTCGCCTGCTGGAAGGCGGACGAGCCGACCTTCGTGTCGTTGCCGAAGGGCGAGGACTTGGAAACGGCATTCGCCGCGCGTGAGGCGCGCGATGCCGACTGCTGGGCGAGGGCGATGGCCTCTTCGTTTGACTGCTGGAACTTCGACGAGCCGACCTTCGTATCGTTGCCGAAGGGCGAGGCCATGTAGACCGCCTTTGCTTCACGCGCCGATCTGGCGATCGAGCGGTTCGCGAGCTGGGCAGCTTCCTCGTTCGACTGCTGGAACTTCGACGTGCCGAGCTTCGTGTCGTTGCCGAGAACCGAGCCCATGTAGTACGCCTTGGCGGCGCGCGCGGAGCTTACGATCGAGCGGTCGGCGAGGGCGATCGCCTCGCGGTTCGACTGCTGAAACTTCGAGGAGCCAATCTTCGTGTCGTTGCCGAAGGGCGAGGACATGTAGATCTCTTTTGCGGCGCGCGCGGACTGCGCGATCGAGCGGCCGGCAAGCTGCTCTGCTTCCTTGTTTGACTGCTGGAATTCCGAGGTACCGAGCTTCGTATCGTTGCCGAAGGGCGAAGACTTGTAGACTTCCTTTGCCTCATGCCAGCCGGTGGCGGCTTTTTGGCGGCCGACTTCCGCGAGGTTCTGGTTGATGTTCTGGAACGTCGCTGCGCCGTAAGGGTTGACCGTAACTGAAGAGATGCTCATCGTTCTTTCCTCCCTGCTTCCCTGCCGGGTCATGCTGATGATTCACATGGAACCTTCCTAGGATATTCTCCCCATATTATAACAAATATTTCTTTTGTCTTCAATGTCTTCCCGGAATATTTCCTAACGTAGAATATCATTGACAATCGCTCCCGCTTTATTGTAATATTAAAGAAGAATTGGCGGGGGTTTTTGCCCTTGCCGGAAGGTTTCGCGGACGGCGCACGGTTTTTTTGTGCTTCGTCTGTATCGCCGCCGGGCAAAGCCGGGGGAAGGACTAGGGGGTATTTTACAAATGGCAGTAAAAGTAGCGATCAATGGTTTCGGACGTATCGGCCGCCTCGCGTTTCGTCAGATGTTTGATGCAGAGGGCTATGAAGTCGTGGCAATCAACGATCTCACGGACCCCAAGATGCTCGCGCACCTCTTGAAGTACGATTCGACGCAGGGCAAGTACGAATACGCCGACGAGGTGGAAGCCGGCGCAGATTTCATCACGGTCAAGGGCAAGAAGATCAACATCTACAAGGAAGCCGATGCCTCGAAGATTCCCTGGGGCAAGCATGACGTCGACGTCGTGCTCGAATGCACGGGCTTCTATACCTCGAAGGAAAAGGCTTCGGCGCATCTCGCCGCCGGCGCGAAGAAGGTCGTCATCTCGGCGCCTGCCGGAAACGATCTGCCGACGGTCGTCTTCAACGTCAACCACAAGATCCTGAAGCCCGAGGACAAGGTCATTTCGGCGGCTTCTTGCACGACGAACTGCCTCGCGCCGATGGCGAAGGGGCTCAACGATCTCGCGCCGATCCAGAGCGGCATCATGGCGACGATCCATGCCTACACGGGCGATCAGATGACCTTGGATGGCCCGCAGCGCAAGGGCGATCTGCGCCGCAGTCGCGCCGCCGCCGTCAACATCGTGCCGAACTCGACGGGCGCGGCGAAGGCGATCGGCCTCGTCATCCCCGAGCTCAAGGGCAAGCTCATCGGCGCTGCGCAGCGCGTCCCGACTCCTACGGGTTCGACGACGCTTCTCTTCGCTGTCGTCAAAGGCGAAGTCACGGTCGAGCAGATCAACGCGCAGATGAAGAAGGAAGCGACGGAGTCCTACGGCTACAATGAGGACGAGATCGTATCGAGCGACATCATCGGCATGCGCTACGGCTCGCTCTTCGATGCGACGCAGACGATGGTCAGCCCCATCGGCGACGGCAACACGCAGGTGCAGGTCGTTTCGTGGTACGACAACGAGAACAGCTACACGAGCCAGATGGTTCGCACGATCAAGTACTTTGCTGAACTGAAGTAAGGGAAGCACGGATAAATTCAGCGCTTTCTGAGAGCGAGAGCGGTCGGCGAAATACGGGAGAGGCGAAGCTAGCGCGCCTTTCTGAAAAAATCAGCTGAGTCAAGATCCATGAGGTCCGGCCGCGTTTGGGCCGGGCCTCTGTTCTTTTTATGGGAGGATTTTTATGAACAAGAAGACGATCAAGGACATCGACGTAAAGGGCAAGAAGGTCTTCGTGCGCGTCGATTACAATGTGCCGTTCGACGACAAGATGAACATCACGAACGATACGCGCATGGTGCGCACGCTGCCGACGCTCAACCATCTCCTGGACGGCGGCGCGGCGCTGATCCTCGCGTGCCACATCGGCCGCCCGACGGAGGCGAAGGAAGAGAAGTTCTCGACGAAGCATCTCGTCAAGCACCTCTCGGAACTCCTGAAGAAGGACGTGAAGTGGGCGTCCGACTGCGTCGGCCCCGAGGCGGAGAAGGCAGCTGCGGACTTGAAGCCCGGCGAGGTTCTGCTCCTTGAGAACCTGCGCTATCACAAGGAAGAGAAGAAGAACGATCCCGCTTTTGCCAAGCAGCTCGCCTCGCTGGCGGACATCGCTGTTGACGACGCCTTCGGCGTCGCGCACCGCGCCCATGCCTCGAACGTCGGCATCGCTTCCGATCTTGAAACGGTCGCGGGCTTCCTCATGGAGAAGGAGATCAACTACATCGGCAAGACGCTCGAAGCGCCGGCGCGCCCGTTCGTCGCCATCATCGGCGGCGCGAAGGTCTCGGATAAGATCGGCGTCATCAGCAACATGATCGAGAAGGTCGACACGATCATCATCGGCGGCGGCATGGCGCACACGTTCGATGCGGCCAAGGGGCTGCCGATCGGCGATTCACTGTGCGAGCCGGACAAGATGGATCTCGCAAAGGAGCTTCTCGAAAAGGCGAAGGCGAAGGGCGTCAAGGTCATCCTGCCGCTCGACGTCGCCGTCGCGAACATGTTCCCGCTCGCCGACGAGGCGAAGTTCGCTGCCGAGGGCAAGACGAAGGTCGTCGATGTCGACAAGGTGGAGGACGGCTGGCAGGCGCTCGACAGCGGCCCGAAGACGTCGGAGGCGTATGTCGAAGCGCTGAACGGCGCGAAGACGATCATTTGGAACGGCCCCATGGGCGTCTTTGAATGCGACGAGTTCGCCAAGGGCACGCTTGCAGTCGCGAAAGCCGTTGCCGACGCGACGGAGGCGGGCGCGACGAGCATCGTCGGCGGCGGCGATTCCATCGCGGCGCTGAAGAAGACGGGGCTGTCGGACAAGATCTCGCACATCTCGACGGGCGGCGGCGCGACGCTGGAGTTCCTTGAGGGCAAGGTCCTGCCGGGCATCGCGGCGATTGCCGAGAAGTAAGAGCTTCTGAAAGATGGCGCACAGCGTCCGCAAAGTCGGACACTCGTGCTCGCTGAAAAAGAAGCAGGAGGAAGATAGAAGCTTTGCGGGAGCGCGTGCCGTTTTGACGTGCTCCCGATGTTCCATACGAGGAGGAAGATTTTATGGCAAGAAGACCCATCATCGCAGGCAACTGGAAGATGAACAATACGATCGCCGAGGGCGTAGCGCTCGTCAAGGAGCTTATGCCGCTCGTGAAGGATGCTAAGGATGTCGATGTCGTCGCTTGCCCGACGGCGACGGCGCTCGCCGCCGTGGCAGAAGCCGTCAAAGGCTCGAACATCCACATCGGCGCACAGAACGTGCATTGGGAGAAGAGCGGCGCCTATACAGGCGAGATTTCGACGGATATGCTCAAGGAGATCGGCGTCGACTACTGCGTGCTCGGCCACTCCGAGCGCCGCGAGTACTTCGGCGAGACGGACGAGGGTGTCAACAAGCGTGCCAAGGCTGCCTATGCGGCGGGCATCACGCCGATCATCTGCTGCGGCGAGTCGCTTGAGATCCGCGAGGCGAACACCTATATCGACTTCGTGACGAAGCAGATCAAGGCGGC
>CAMURM010000047.1 GCA_947097535.1 uncultured Selenomonas sp. | reverse complement strand
TCGCAGCCTGACCGCTCGTGGAGCGAAGATGCGCCTGCCCATTGTCGCAGCATGGGCGCCATATCGCGAATCCTTATGGCAGGAGGGAAGGACGCCCTACATCGACGCCATCGAGATGATGGACTTCTATGTGCCCGAGGAGGTGGTGTAGCATGGCTAAGAAGATGAAGACGAAGGCGAAGGAACGGCGTGAAAGCCTAAAGAAGGAGCAGCAGGCAAAGTATGCCGAGAGCCGCAGGCAGCAGATAGAGATAAATCAGCAGAAGCAGCTGGCATCACAAAGCCCTGCCGCCGGCGCATCGAAGGCGGCAGCAGAAAGTGTACAGAATCTGGAGGAGCAGCTCAAGCGTGTGAACCGCAAGGCGCGGGATTTCCCGCCCGTACAGCGATGCGCGGAGCCGCCTTCGGCGAAGCGCAAGGATATTCGCTTCGATGAATTTACTTTGGAAGTCAGGGCAGAGTCGCCGCTGCACCTGGGATCCGGGCGCGCTGATGTCAACCTGGACGCTGAGGTCGTGCACGACAGGGTGGGATTGCCTTATTTCCCCGGCAAGAGGCTCAAGGGACTCCTTTATGAGAGTGCGCTGGAAGTCCTTGAAATGTCTGAACTTGCAGGGTTTGGACTATTTGCACAGGAGGAGCTGGAGGAGCTCTTTCAGCACGGCGTGCAAAGCGAAACGCAGCTGACGATTCCCAATCTTCATCTCAAAGCGGCGGAAACGACGGAGGAAATGGAAGAAGATTGGCTTTATTTAGAAAATCTCTATCCCGAATTTGTCTCGGTGCAGGATGTGCTTTCCCTCTACACCTCGCTTCGCTATCAGACGATGCTCGACCGTGAGACGGGTACGGCCGCCGAGACCTCGCTCCGCAATATTCGCCTCGTCGATGAAGGCCTCGTCTTTTGCGGTACGGTGCGTCTCAAAGCGGGCACGAAGAAGAAGTTCGAGATTCTTGCCCTAGCGCTTCGTAACCTCTCCTATGCCGGCATGAAGCGCAATCGCGGCTTCGGCCGCATATCCTGCGCGATGCTGCAGAACGGGAAGGATATACGGAGCGTCCTCGTTGATGACGCGCTGAAAGGGGGCAAGGCTTGAGATGAAAAAGATCCGCGTGAAAATAGAGACCCTTTCGCCCATCGTGCTTGCCACGCGCGGCAGTGCGACCGTCATGACATCGTCGCACGATTTCTTCAGCGGCACGCTCGTGCGCGGCATCCTGGCCGAGCACTATATTGAAGAGAAGAAGCTCGGCGACAAGGCGCATGAAGATGAAGCGTTCGTGGGATTCTTTTTTGATCAGCTGCGCTTCGCCGCTGCCTATCCCGTGCGCGCAGCGGACGGGCAGCGCTCCTCTTTCGTACCCGCTTCGGTGCAGCGTCTCAAGGACGGCGAGGCGGTCAGAGACTTGCTCGTGACGGTGCCCGAGGCAGGCTATAAGACGCTGCGCGGCTTTGCCGTAATCGAGGATGGCGGCATCGAGAAGGTGGACGTCGCCAAGAACATATCGCTGCACATGAGCCGCAGCAATATCAAGGAGCGACAGGGCAAGGAAGCAGGAAGCTCCTCTCTGGAGCGACTGGCAGGCCGGTCGCGAGACGGTGCGATCTACAACTACGAAGCGGTGGAAAAAGGCGTATGCTTCGAAGGCGAAATCTTCGGGGCGGAGGCAGCGCTTGAGAGCTTCCTCGCAGCCATGGGCACGACGGAGTGGACGGCGCAGGCGGGGCGTGCACGTCATGCGCAGTACGGCACCTGCCGTGTGGAGCTTGTGCTGGCAGATTTCGTGCCGCAGAGCATCGAGCCCGATGCGAAAAATCGTATCTATCTGCGTTTGGAGACGCCGCTTCTCGCGGAGGACGACCTCCTGTCGAGCGCCGATGCGGCTCTGCGGCAGATCGTCGATCACCTCGATGAGAGCGGTACGGAAAAATTCTTCCTGCCGCCTTACCATGCGGCGCAGACCGTGGAAGACGGCGATGTGGAAAACAGGATCTTTGCCGATTTTGCGGAAGTGGACAACTTCGTCGGCGTCTGGGGCATGAAGCGCCCGCGAGCCGTCGCCCTCACGGCGGGCAGTGTCTTTGCATTGGAAAAGAAGAGCGCGTGGGAAGAGTGCGATAAAGAGCGCCTGCAAAAGCTCCTCTACGAGGGTGTCGGCGTGCGCACCGAAGAGGGTTTCGGACAACTGCGCCTTTGGCAGCCGGAGGCGCTTCGTATGACGGAAAAACTGCAAAAGCACGAGCGGCACAAGATACGGTCACGGACGGTACGCGAAAAGGCGAAGGAGCTCCTTTTGCGCGCATTGCAGCAGAAAATGATCGTCTATGCGGCGGAAGATGTGCGCTTGAAGCTGGAGCGAGGAGAAAGCGAGCCGCACTTCTTTACGCGCCTTGACTCGATGTGGAGCCTGCGGCGTGACAATATGCAGATATCGTTGAGAAATGAGATCGAAGGACAGAAAGGAAATGCGGACACTCCCTTTGTCAAAAATCTCTCTGCCGTCAAAGTTGCAGGAACGCCGCTGGAAGAGCTCCTGCTGCGTGCGAATCTTGCCGATATGCCATACAATAAGGAACGCCGCTGGAAAAAAGAGATGGGCGAAAACATCGAGGCATTTCTGGAAGATATAGGAGCACCGAATTTTCTGACGAGCCGTGAGGCGCAGGACGCGCTCTTTTATGCGTATTGGCACAATTTCTTCCGCTTCGCGAGGAAAGGCGGAGCGGGAAAGGAGGCGGGCACGGATGGAACGGAATGAAGAAAGTATCCGCGGCAAGATCGTCCTGCACGGCACGCTTGTTCTTGAAGCGCCGCTTCTCATTGGCGCGGGCGGCAGCGGCGCAGGTCATGACGTTGATATCGAAGTGCTGAAAACGAAAGCGGGGCAGCCGTTCATCCCCGGCACATCGCTCGCCGGTGCGCTGCGCGATTTCATGACGGGTGAGAGTATGATCGGCACACAGCTCCTCTTCGGCACGGATGTTTCGTATGAAAGACAACAGAAGGCGGCGTGGCAAAGCTCCGTTATACTTGCCGATGTCATGCTGAATGGCGTGGAAATCGTCGTGCGCGACGGTGTGGGCCTCGACGAGATCACGGGTACGGCGATCGAGCATCATAAGTTTGACTATGAAGCGGTAGGAAACGGCGCGAAGGGCGAATTTTTCGCCGAGATCACACTGCGCGGCATACATGAAACGTACGGCGAAGAAATGGAAGCGGCGGTTGACCTCTTAGCGCGCAAGCTCGCTTCAGGCTTTGCCTTGGGGGCGCATACAGCGAAAGGCTTCGGCGAAGTGTATGTAAAGGATCTCAAGGTATATCGCTATGATTTCAGAGAGAAGGAGCATGTCAAAGCCTGGCTCGATACGCGCGAAAAGCGCGAGGTTGCCGTAACGCCGCAAACCTACGCACGGCAGGATAAGCTCTGCGCTAAGGACGACTGCCTGCTCGAAGCGAAATTCGCACTGAAAAGCTCGCTCCTCGTGCGCGATTACGAGCGCGCCATGAAGGTGAAGACGAAGGAGAAGCCGGATGATGAGGGGACGTCGGTACAAGCGCTGATGCTGCGCGAACGGAATCGTTGGGTCATACCCGGCGCAAGCATCAAGGGCGCGCTGCGCTATCGAGCGGCTGAAATGCTGCGAAAGCTCGATATCGACGACGCACTGCTCGACTGCATGATGGGGCCGTCGCTTGCGCACATCAAAGAAGCGCCGGAAGAGAAGTGGAAGAGCCGTCTCATCGTTTCGGAGGCGCATCTGGAAGAGGGCATCGCGCCGCGATTGCAGACGCGCGTGCGCATCGATCGCTTTACGGGCGGCAAGCTCAGCACGGGGCTCTTCACGACGGCGCCGATCTGGCAGACCGATGAAAGGAGCGCCCTGCTCTCCCTGCGCCTCGTCTTGCACGAGCCGAAGGAAGAGGAGCGCGCATGGGAGATTGGCCTCTTGCTTTTGCTGCTCAAGGAGCTTTCGCTCGGAAGACTCGCGCTCGGCGGCGAAAAGGGCATCGGCCGCGGAACTCTGGAGGCCAGGGAAGCGAGGTTTTCCTATCGCGGTGAGACGATCGCCTGGGGCGCATCTCCTGCTGCCTTGACACAGGAGGAGCGAGAGAAATTGCAGGGATTTGTGCAAGCCCTGCTGGAAAAGAGGGAGGCGAAGGCTCTATGAGCATCGAACTGGCTCTTGCAGATCAATTGTGCATACAGGAAGGACGGACGGAGAAGCTCCGCGTAGACATCGCGCGAAGTGAAGCTGCCCTCTGCGAAAAGCTCAGAGAACTCGATGTGAAGGAAGCGACGCTCGTGCTCTGGCAGGTGCACGGCATCGTCTGGGGGCGCTGGCGGGACGGCGCCCTCCTGCTGCCGGGTGAGGCAGAGAAGCGCTGCGCCCTTTGGCTGGAGCTTCGCATCTTCAACGAAGAGGAAGAGCTCCATCTGAAGAAAATCGGCGATAGGTGGAGCGGGAGACTGCTCAGGGACGGCGCGGGCGAAATGCGCGAATACGTCGACAGCATCGCGCGCTTCTGGGGCGAAAGAGCCGAAGCTGCAAAAGAAAGGGAAAATGTCCCCGACGGCTATATGAAACTCGCCGATACGGCGCGAAAGCTCACGCTGCTGCTGCCGCAAGCAGAAGTGCAGGCGAAGTATTACGGCCTGGTCACGCGCAGCTACATCGAATATGAAGCGACGGGGCAGGCAGGCTATACGGACTATCGCTGCGTGCGCATCGCGGCGGCGGATGTGGAAGGGGGTAGGGAAGATGGCATTGCGAGATAAAAGAGCCACGGCATCGTACAACTTCGTGCCGCTGCCGGCGACGATCCTCAGAGCGCCGCTGGACGGTGGCGCGGCAAATGATGAGGAAAGGCAGGCAAACTACAGGAAATATGTGACGGAGCAAGGCACGCTCAGCGGCTATATCAAGCTGCGCTGCCGTACGATGACGCCCGTATTCATCGGCACGGGCGACGAAGAAGGAAGCTTCTTCGCGCCCGTCGGCAAGCCCGTCCTGCCGGGCAGCACGATACGCGGCATGGTCAAGAACATCTTCAAGATCGTGACCTGTGGCGCGATGCGAAAGGGCAAAGACAATGCCGACTTCGCCGACAGCATGCTTTACTATCGCTCCTTTACAAGTCCGTCGTATAAAAAGGTGATGGTGCGAAGCAAAATGATGGGCGGACAACATCAGAGTTCTACTAAGGCGGAGCCGGGCTTTCTCATCCGTGACAAGCTGGAAGGGCGGTACTATATATGCCCGGCACAGTTTCGCCGAGAGAAGGATCCTGCTCTTGTTCAACAGCATGAAAAAGCCGTTCTTTGGGGTGAATATGAAAAACGAGGCGGCGAACTGGCGTGTTTCACGGGGGCGATGAAGGGAAAGACGCACTATACGCTTCATTCTGCTCCTGACTGGGGGCGACGCATCCCTGTATCGGAAGAAACGATTGCGCGATATAAAGGCGATCTGACGCGCGATGAAGATCTCAATTTGTTCGAGGGCAAACTGGCACAAGAGGGCGGAGCAGCAGCGCGTTTTACCGGTGATGATGCCTGTGATTTTGTCGTGCCTTGTTTTTATAAGGAAAAAGAAGGGGCGGTCGAATATTTCGGCTTCGGGCAATACTACCGCATTCCCTATCCTCAGGCTATCGGCGCAGCTGGTCACTTGCCCCGAGCAATGGAAGCGGCTTCAAGTGTTGTCGACTATGCCGATGCGATTTTCGGGCGCAAGGAGCTTTGGGCCGGTCGGCTGGCGTTCGAGGATGCTGTGCTGAAGGAAGACAGGGGCTTCGAGGCGGAAGAAGCAAGATATTCGCAAACTCTGGGCGAGCCGAAGCCGACCTCGTATCAGCTTTACCTGGAGCAGAACGAAAGCAAGGGAACGAACGACTGGGCAAAGGAAAATGCCGCGATTCGCGGTTACAAGCTCTATTGGCATCAGAAGCCGGGGTTCCCCTGGCGAAAAGACGGCGAAATCAAGGAGAATGTTGATCGCAAACTGCGCCCCTTGAAGGCGGGCAATGTGTTCGAGGGCAGGATTCGCTTCCAAAACCTCAGTGAAGTCGAGCTTGGCGCCTTGCTTAAGGTCTTCCGGCTGGCCGCAGAGGATCGAGAACTTTGCTTCAAGATCGGGCAGGGAAAGGGCATCGGCCTCGGTAGTGTGCGCATCGACGCAAAGCTCATTCTCATCGACGAAGTGCAGGGCTACGAGCAGCTGTTTGCGGCGGATGGCGGCTGGAACGCAGCAGAAAAAGAAGCACCGATGGAAGAATATCTGAAAGCCTTTGACGATGTCATCGCGCGGCTCGATGAAAAGAAACGGACGCGCTATGAATTATCGCAGCAGGCGCTGCTCGACCTCCTCGATTGGAAGGCTGTGGAGCAAAAGGATTGGGCAGCAAGGACGCGGCAGATGACCTTGGGCAGTGATAAGAATCCCGATGAAGCCTTCGATAAGGAAGTAAAGCAATTCCGCAATCGCTGGGTCTTGCCGACGGCGCACGAAGTATACAGCGAAGGAAAAGGCAAATGATCGGTGCTGTCGTCTATCGGCTGCGGGCGGAGTGTGCCGCCCGCGTGCCGCTCTTTCACGGACGTTGGCTGCATGGCTTGTTCTTCAAGATCATGGAAGAATATTCGGCGGAGCTTGCCGCCTATATCCACGAAGCGCTGCAAATCAAGCCCTTCACCGTGTCGCTGCTCAAGTGGCGGCAAGGGGAAGAAGCGGGCGGCTATCGCACCGTCCGCAAGGGGGAGACTATGGGCTGGCGCGTCACGGCGCTTCGCGAAGACGTCCTGCAGGCGGCGCTCCATGTGCGCGTCGGCGATGTCCTGCAGGCAGGATTCCTGCCGCTTCGCGTCGAGGAAGTCAAGGCGGACGGCACGCATGACTCGGGTGTCGTCGATGAGCTGGAGCTTGTCGGTGCGGCGCTCCAAGCAGGGCGCGTTGCGGAGATCCGTCTGCGCTTCCTCTCGCCCGTTGCCTTTCGCCGCGATGATAAGGACTACCCAATGCCCGATCCCGTGCTCATCTTTTCCTCGCTTGCCGACAAGTGGCAGCAGGCCGCCATGCCCGTGGCGATGGATCGCGCGTGGATTCGCGATGCCGCGGCGAAAGCACTCCTCAGTGAATGGCACGGCGGCTCGCGGCGCGTCTACTTCGGCGGCGACCGCGGCACGCTCGCCTTCTCGGGCAGGTTCAGCTACGATGTCACAGCGCTGAGCGAAGAAGAGCAGCATGCACTCCTGCTGCTCGCCCAATTCGCCACCTTCGCCGGCGTCGGCAGACTGACGGGCCAGGGATTTGGCGAGACGAGGGTCGCGTATAGATGAACCAAAAGGAGCGCTTCGGACGGCGAAGCGCTCCTTTTGTCGTCTAAGAGATAAGTTTGAATCACTGCAGAAAAGGTTCGCCAAAGAACATTGACAGGACAGTGTCATCGTGATATACTTCATTACAGTGAAGTACAGAATATCATGAAAAATGCCATGAGCTTCAGATTTTCCTCATGGACAAGAGTTTCCTTGATATTGCTGGCTGCAAAAGCTCTTTTGAGCCGATTTTGCGACAGAAAAATTTCCGAGGGTTTTGGGAAAATCGCAAAAAGAGAAGGAGCTTTAGAAAACCTGCTTTTGAGTTCGCTGTTTCCAAGGGCTCCGGGAAACAGTATTGCATGCAATTCATACCGCTTGCGGTATTGAAACATCTCCACGACGATTTTTATACACAGTAACGTAATTATTGCATGCAATTCATACCGCTTGCGGTATTGAAACGACGGTAAAGTCCTCATTTGAAAACTCCGTATCAAATTGCATGCAATTCATACCGCTTGCGGTATTGAAACGCAAGAATCGTTTCTTTGTCTTTAGCAGCTTTGATATTGCATGCAATTCATACCGCTTGCGGTATTGAAACGCGGGAGATTTTCCACATTGCCGAAGGTTTGCTTGGATTGCATGCAATTCATACCGCTTGCGGTATTGAAACGGCTCAAAGACGTATATAAAATCTTTCCTATACAATTGCATGCAATTCATACCGCTTGCGGTATTGAAACTTAATGTTCCAAAACTTTTTGCGGTCAAGCGTCGGATTGCATGCAATTCATACCGCTTGCGGTATTGAAACACGAGGATCGGGATCGGTCCCGTGAGAGCTTTCGTGATTGCATGCAATTTATACCGCTTGCGGTATTGAAACCTCCTTTCTCCTGCTATCTATGCAGGAACGTAGGATTGCATGCAATTCATACCGCTTGCGGTATTGAAACGGTACATCGTAAATTTCAGGCTCATCCATTTCGACATTGCATGCAATTCATACCGCTTGTGGTATTGAAACGGATGAATCTGTGGCTTGTTGCCACGAATGTCAACAATTGCATGCAATTCATACCGCTTGCGGTATTGAAACTTGGAATCTCCGAAACGCCGAATCCAAACAAGGTTGATTGCATGCAATTCATACCGCTTGCGGTATTGAAACTCATAAATCTCATGTTTATATTTGATATTTCAACAACTTCGGCGGCGACCGCGGCACGCTCGCCTTCTCGGGCAGGTTCAGCTACGAT
>CAMURM010000046.1 GCA_947097535.1 uncultured Selenomonas sp. | reverse complement strand
GCGATGCATGCCGCAGGCTTCGGCTCTGCCGCCCTCTATGAAATGCTTGCCGCGCATGTTCCGTTCTACGGTGTCATGATGGGCTGGGTCTGCCCCGCCGCCCTCGGCGCCGTCCTCGGCTTCGTCGTTTCACTGGGACAGAAGGAGCCGGTGGCGAAGGAAGCGTGAGGATGCAGGAAATATTCTCGCCAAGGCTGATTCCTGCAAAAACTCTTGCAGGTTAGGAGGACGTGGCTGCATATTTGGCGAAATACGGAAACAGTCGATGATGTATATGGAAGATTGTGATGCGGTTCAGTTGAAATGAGCGAGGTGGGCAACGGTGTATATCAAAAGACTCCATTTGGAAAACTTTCGCTGCTTTGAGCAGTTGACGATGGACTTTCCGAAAGATTATACAGTGCTCATTGGCGGGAATGGGGCAGGAAAATCATCGATTTTGGATGCCGTTGCTATTGCGATGGCAAGTTTTCTCGCCGGCTGCAGCATTCAGGCAGCAAATTTCCATAAAGCTGATGTAAGATTCTTGACATACACCTATGAAAAAGGAGGATTTAACAGAGAAGCGCAATATCCTGTGCGCATTTCAGCACAAGCAGAGACGGAAAACCAGGAATGCATAGCATGGACTCGGGCGTTGAACTCCGAACGCGGGCGTACGACTGTGGGAGAAGCGCGTCCTATAATGAACCATGCAGATTCTCTTTGCCAAAGAGTCAAAAAAAATCTCCCGGTGACGTTGCCGTTTCTTGCCTACTATGGGACGGGACGTCTATGGCTGCCAAAACGGACAAAAAAAGATGCCGTGATGCGAGGCGTGCCTTCGCGCCTGCATGGCTATGTTGATGCGCTGGATGCAGCGACGAACGAAAAGTTGATGTTGCAATGGTTTCAGCGGACGGCGCTCATGGAAGTGCAAAAGGGAGCACCGCTGCCGATATTTCAAGCCGTGAAGCGCACCATGGAGAAACTGTATGCTGAAATAGATGATACTGCTGAGACGGTGCAAGTGTCCTACGACTTCAACGAGTGGGAGATTGAAGTTCGTGTAACGGATAAAGCCGGGGCGAACGTATCCCTGCCGCTTCGGTATTTTAGCGATGGAATCAAGGCTATGCTGTCCATGACTGCGGATATTGCCTATCGCATGGTGACATTGAATCCGCAGTTGGGTGGGGAAGCGATAGCGGAAACACCGGGGATTGTCCTCATTGATGAAATCGATATGCACCTGCATCCGTCGTGGCAAAGGAAAATACTGACAGCTCTGCGGAAATCATTTCCGAAAATTCAATTCATCGTCACGACACATGCACCCGCTGTACTTGCCAATGCGGAAAACGAGCATATCATGATTTTTGCACATGGAAAGGTCGTTTCATCCGAAAAATATACCTATGGTCGCGATGTTACTGCCATTTTGCGCGATGTCATGCAGACTGAGGTGCGTCCGAAGGAAGTCGTGGAAAAGAAAGCCCTGTTTTATGAGGTTCTGGAAAAGGGAGAGTTTTCAAGGGCAGAAGAATTGTTGGCTGATTTAGAGAAGGTTCTGGGAGCACAGGATGAAGATATCCTTCGCATGCAGGTTATGCTGGATATGGAACGATTGTGAGGTGCCCCATGCTCTACATAAAGAAAAACGAGCCGCCGGGTGAGTTTATTCGGTATGCCAAAAGTAGCGGAGCTTGCTTTGATGGGATGGATCCTGCCGTCAAGGCAACTTTACGAACAGCGTTGTTGCAGGAGCAAAAATATCTCTGTGCCTACTGCATGACTTCGCTGGAAGACTCATATAAATGTGTGAAAATAGAACATTATGTACCGCGTGATGCCGATAATGAGCTTGCGTATAGAAATTTATTGGCCGTTTGCTGCGGCAATGCGGGAAAGCCGAAAACGGCACAGACTTGTGATACGAGAAAAGGAAATACGATACTTCAGATCGATCCGCAAAACCAGCATCATATGGCAGATATTTTCTATGATGGAAATGGGAAAATCTACATAAAGAATAAAGCGTGGCAGGCAGATCTGGACGATGTATTGAATCTTAATTGCCCCGAACTTCAAGCTGGAAGAAAAGCTGCATTGGATGGTTTGTGCGCAGTCTTGTATAAAGAGAACAAGGCGAAATCTGCGTCCAAAGCTTATCTGGAAAAAAGACTGAGATTCTACCATGAAACCCCAAGAGGTCAAGCCCAAAGGGCGCAGACTGATTGGCTAGGTTTCTGTAAGGGCGGCGCACAATGTCCACGAAGTGGACGTTTGTGCGTGTAGTTTACCAGGAAGGTAAAGATGGGCGGTTGCGTTCTTATTGTGGAATATTGCGGTATTATCTTCAAAAGCGGATTCGGCAGTGCCGGTGATATGCCTGCATCCACCGCCAAGCTTGTGCTGTAGCAGGAGAAAAGGGGGCGGAGTCTTTTGAAGCGGGTATCTTTGGAGCAGCTGCTCAAGGGACGGTCGGCGGCTCCTTACGAGGAGCAGCACCGCTTCATCATGGGGCTTCTGGCAGAGGGGCGCGTCAAGCCGCTGAAGAGCTCGGGTACGAACGGCAAGCGGCCGGCGCTGCATCTCGAATATTGGCTCAGCGAGGAAGCGCCCGATTATGCGGCGTATCGGGAGGAGCTTCTCTACCGCACGACGCCGCGCCTCTCGGTCGACTATTATCTGCGCCACCTCGATGTCTATGAGAGGGAGCGGAAGGCGGTGCGCGCGCTGCACGATTTCCTGCAGCGGCATGCGGCAAAGCTCGGGCAGGAGATTTCCTGCAACGAGCGCAGCTTCCAGATCTGGGGCGAGGAGAAGTTCCTGCTGCAGGGCGCGGGCAGGAGCGTCTTGAAGCACTGCGGCTTCGAACTGGCGGAGCTCAACTGCTACAGGACGGCGGAGCCTTTTTCCTATTACGCGCAGCACAGGGAAACGCCGCAGAAGATCCTCATCGTCGAGAACAAGGACACATTTTTCAGCATGCGGCGCCACTTGCTGGCAGGCGCGGCGTCTCTTCTGGGCGAGGCGGTCGGCACCTTGATCTACGGTGCGGGCAAGCGCGTCGTGAGCAGCTTTCGCGAGTTTTCCGTCAGCGCGGAGCCGTATATGAAGGAGGAGGCGAACGAGCTCCTCTACTTCGGCGATCTCGACTACGAGGGCATCGGCATTTACGAAAATCTCGCCGAGGCTCTCGCCGCGCCCTGGACGGTGCGGCCTTTTTTGGCGGCGTACCGCGCCATGCTCGAAAAGGCGGCGGGCATCGCTCTGCCGCAGACGAAGGAGAAGCAGAACCGGCATATCGCGGGCGGCTTTTTCGCGCATTTTGCAGCGGCGGACGTCCTCGCCATGCAGCAGATCCTGGAGGCGGGGCGCTACATCCCGCAGGAAATATTGCATTTGGAAGATTTTTGAGCACGGAATGTGTGCAGGTTCAGGCGGGGTGGCGCAATGCAGTATGATTTTCTCAAGGCTTTCCCAAAGCGCATGAAGACGGTGGGGCTCTACGCCCTGCTCTTCGCGAATAGCAGCCAGAAGGCGCTTTGGCGCGAGTGCGGCTTCGAGACGCTGGCGGAGCAGCTCAACATGATCTTCGCCGTGCTGCTCTACATCATGGAGCAGTCGCTGAAGGAAGAAGCCTGCACGATGGACGACATCAGCGTCTTCGTCGACGCCGTCAACGCAGAGCATTTCCGCAAGGCGATGTCGTTCGACGACTGTCAGCGCCTCGCCGACTTCATCGTCAACATCGTCCTGTCGAACGAGGGGCGCGCCATGTACTTTTCCGGCTGCGACTTCGAGCAGGGCGGCTTCGAGGCGATCCATATCAGCTATGTGGCGAACCGGATTGTCTACGTCGAGCGCGAGGTGCGGCGCACCTCATATTATCTGACGGACGACGGCTACAATCTGCTGCTCGGCACGTTGGAGGTCGAGAGCAATCTGAAGCTGACGATTCAGGAGCTCATCTTCCAGATGCATTTGGAGAAGCAGAGCTACGACAAGGCGCTCGATGACATCAAGAACGTCTTCAACCTCATGCAGATCCAGCTGCAGAAGATTCGCGAGGCAATGCTGCGCATCCGCCGCAACGTGCTCGATTACCGCGTCGGCGACTACGAGCGGCTCCTGCGCGACGACCTCGCGACGATCGACGAGACGAAGGAGAAGTTTCGCCACTACCGCGAACTCGTACAGTCGCGCGTGCGCGAGATGGAGGCGGGCAGCGTCGACGTGCAGGCGCTTCTGCCCGAGGAGGCAGAGAAGCTCAGAAACCTGCGCGAGATCGAGCGCTATCTGGGGCGCGTCATCGACGAGCACCAGCGCATCCTTGGCAGTCACTTCGACTTGAAGGCGCTCTATACGTCGGAGCTTGAAAAGATGGCGGAGATGTCCCTCGTGCGGCGCTTCAGCCTGCGCACGGAGCTTTTCGACAAGGTGCTGGCGAATCCTGCCGCGCTCGGCCGGCTCGACATCTTCCTCGCGCCGCTCTTCAACCGCGCGCCCGCGAAGATCTTCAACCCGCGCAAGGTCACGGAGGAGCAGCGCGCGCGCCGGGCGGCGGAGGACGAAGAGACGACGGAGGATGTGGACTTCGACGAGGCGGCGTGGCGGGAGGAGCAGGTGCGCCTGCAGCAGGAGAAGCTCGCGAAGTACGCCGCCTGCCTCACCTTCCTGCTCGGTGCTCTGGCAGCGCGGGGCAAGGTGCGGCTCTCGGCGCTCGCCGAGGCGGCGGCAGAGGACGAGGCGAAGCGCGCGGCGCTCCTGCCCGACGTCCATATCTTCAAGGAGGTCATGGTCGAGCTCCTGAAGGCGGCTTCGCTTGACGTCGAGGCATTGCGCCGGGAGCGCGCCGCCTACATCCGCGAGGAGGCGAAGGACTTTCGCCTGAGCGCGATGGTGCTCGACATCCTGGACGAGCATCCCGCCTGGGGGAGGATCCGCCGCATCGAGGCGCAGAAGCTCTACGAGGCGCCGCCCGTGATTTTCCGCGGCGTGTCGGACGGTGCGGGCGGCGAGCGCGTCGTGCGCTGCTCGGAGGTGGTCTTGCGCGTACAGGAGGGGAACGAAGATGGCGTATGAAAGAGAAGACGTGCGGCTCAGTCAGGAGATATTCTACTATCTGCTCGAACATCATGAGCTGCGCGAGGAGGAGGCGCGCGAGCTTTACCGCGCCTATACGGAGTCCGAGCCCGTGCAGGAGATGGTCAAGGCGCAGGGGCGGATCGCGGCGAGCCGCGTGAAGCGCTACGGCGACGCTGTTTACCTGATTCCCGAGCCGGACAATGACTTCCTCGGCTACACGCGCGCGCATCTGAAGAAGGAGCTTTGCCGCAGCAACGCGACGGACAAGGACTACTATCTCGCCCAGTTCGCCATCCTCGTGCTGCTGCTCGAATTTTATGACGGGCAGGGCGCGAGCAGCAAGACGCGCGACTACATCCGCGTCGGCGAGCTGCAAAACTCCATCTCGGAACGCCTCCGGGAGGGAGCGGAGCTTGCGGCGGAGGAGCAGGAGGCGCAGGGGCTCGCCTATCAGGATATGCTCGAAGCCTACGAGTCGCTGCGCTCCGACGACCGCGGCACGCGCCAGCGCACGACGAAGGAGGGCTTCCTCTACCGCATCCTGCGCTTTTTGCAGGCGCAGGGGCTCATTGAGTATGTGGAGCAGGACGAGATGATCAAGACGCGGCGCAAGCTCGATCATTTCATGGCATGGAATTTGTTGAACGAGAACAATCATTCGCGAGTTCTCAAGGTGCTGGGGGTGGAAGCCGATGAGCAAGATCCGCGCGGTGCGGCTGATCAATATCAATTACAACCATGACGCGATCCGCATCAGCGACGAAACGATGCACTTCAACGGCGAGAGCACGCTGATCTCCCTGCAGAACGGCGGCGGCAAGTCCGTCCTCGTGCAGATGCTCTGCGCGCCCTTCGTGCAGAAGCGCTTCCGCAATATGAAGGACAGGCCGTTCGCCGGCTATTTCCGCACGCCGCAGCCGTCCTTCATCCTCGTCGAATGGCAGCTGGAGCAGGGCGGCGGCTGCCTGCTGACGGGCATGATGGTGCGCCGCAGCCAGGATGTCGATGCGGGCGAGGCGCTTGAGATCGTCAACTTCCTCAGCGAGTACAGGGCGCCGTGCACGGAGGACATACATCATCTGCCCGTCGTCGAGAAGACGCGCACGGAGGTGCGGCTCAAGAGCTATGCCGCGTGTCGGCAGCTCTTCGAGACGCTGCGCAGGCAGCCGCAGAAGAAGTTTCTGAGCTACGATATGAACGGCGCCGCGCAGGCGAAGCAATACTTCACGAAGCTCATGGAATACGGCATCGACTATCGCGAATGGCAGAACATCATCCGCAAGGTCAACGAGGAGGAGTCGGGGCTGTCGAAGCTTTTCTCTGACTGCAAGGACGAGAAGGGGCTCGTCGAGAAGTGGTTCCTCGACGCCATCGAGAGCAAGCTGAACAAAGAGCAGAACCGCATGGGTGAGTTCCGCAGCATACTGGAGAAGTATGTGTGCCTCTATCAGGGCAACCGCTCGAAGATCGAGCGCAAGGCAAAGATCCGGCACTTCGAGGAGGAAGCGCTGAAGATCGAGGAGCGTGCCGAGGCGTACGGGCGCAGCTCGGCGGCGGCCGCAGCCATGTGCGACCGGCTCGTCTGCTACATGAAAGAGATCGCCCGCCTCGACGGGCAGGCGGCGGATGAGAGTTGCAGCGAAGAGGAGACCATCGACGCGCTCGAAGGGGCGATTCGCGAGGTCGAGTACCAGCGCTATTCGGCGCGGCACTACGAAGAGGCCACTGCCTGCGAGGCTTTGCGGCAGCGCCTCCGCGCGGCGCAGGAGCGCATGGCGGTGTGTGAGGAAGAGCGCGCGGCGTGGCAGAAGCGGCGGCAGCTGCTGCAGCTTGCCCGGCAGCAGGAAGGACTCTCGAAAGAGCAGGCGGAGCTGGAAAAGATCGTGCAGCTCCTGGATGTCTGCCGCCATGAGGAGCGCGAGCTGGGACCGGAACGCGACTACATCGGCTACCGGCTGCGCCTGCACTACGAGCAGCAGATCGGGGCAGAGGAGCAGCGCGCAAGGAGCACGGAGAAGCGTCTGGATGAGCTTTCGGCGCGCGAGGCGGAGGCGCGGCAAGAGGCGGAGGCGGTGGAGCAGGAGCGCGTCGAGCGCGCGCAGCAGGAGGGCGCCTTGGAGGCGGCGACGGCGGCCTACGACCGCGTCGAGGATCGCTATGCCGAGCGCTGGCAGGCACCTCTCGTGCGCAACATCGTCGGCGAGTACGAGTCGGGGAAGCTGCAGGCGCTGGCGGCGGCGCTCGACGACGCGGCTGCCGCAGCGGCGGCGAAGGAGCGCAGCAAGAAGGCGCGGCAGGCGGAGGTCGGCACGGAGATCGTGCGCACGGAGCGTGCCGCAGAGATGCAGCGGCAGCAGGAGGCGGAGAAGCAGGCGGCGCTCGTGCGGGCGCGGCAGATCCTGCAGGGCTACGATGAGGAGCTTGCCTACCGCAGGCGGGCGCTCAAGTACCTCGACCGAAGCGAGACGGACGCGGCGCTCTTCGATGGGGAAGGGCTCCTCGCAGCTGCCGCGGGCAAGCTGAAGGAGATGGCGGAGATCCTGCAGAAGCTGACGGTGGAGGAGAAGAAGTGCAGGGATGAGCTGGAAAATCTCCGCACGGGGCGCAACATCAGCCTGCCGCCGGGCTTGCGGAAGATGTTCGAGAATCTCGGCATCCCCCTCGTCTACGGCATGGAGTGGCTGAAGCGCAACGGGCTTTCGGAGGAGGAAAATCTCTCGCTCTGCGAGAAGAATCCCTTCCTGCCGTACGCGCTCATCCTGTCGGAAGCGCAGCTGCAGCGCCTGCAAGCGGAGCCGCCGACGGTCTTCACCGCCGCGCCCGTGCCGCTCGTGACGCGCGAGAGTCTGGAGCGCGGCGAAGAGCCCGGCGCACAGCCTGTCGGCAATGTCCACTTCTACATGCTGTTCAACAAGAACCTCCTGAACGAAGAAAAGCTGCGCCGCCTGCTCGAAGAGAAGGAAGCGGCAGCGGCGCGCCTGCAAAAGGAGCTGCAAGAGCGGCGCAAGGAGCACGAGAACTATGTGAAGCTGCGCGATAAATTGCGCGAGCAGGCGGTGACGGAGCCGCTCTACCGTGCGGCTGAGAAGGAGATCGAGGAGATCGAAGAAGCGTGCGCGGCTCTCGCCGCCGCTCTCGTGCAGGCGAAGGCGGACTTGCAGGCGCTGCGGCAGGAGGAAAAGACGCTGGCAGAAGAGCTGCGCGCGCTGGAAAGGGAAGCGGCGCGGCGTGAGCAGCAGCAGAGGGAGCTCGGCGAGCTGACGGACGCCTACGACAGATATCTGGAAGAGAAGGCGCAGCTGGCAGACTGCCGCGCGCGGCTGGCGGCGCTGGAAAAGAAGAAGGAGGCGGTGCACGCCTCGCTGGCGCAGCTGGCGCTCGCCATTCGCACGGAGGAGCGCGGGCGCGAGGATTCCCTGCGTCGTCTGGAAGAGCTGCAGCGCGTGCATCTTGCCTTTGCTCATTACGAAGAGACGGCGAAGCCTGCCGCCCTCAAGACGCCGGTGGACGACTTCACCGCATTGATGG
>CAMURM010000045.1 GCA_947097535.1 uncultured Selenomonas sp. | reverse complement strand
TCAACGGGCCTGTCCGCAGTGGAAACGGCATTGAAAAGCCCCGTCATCGCCACGAGAATCAAGATCACGACGTGGATGCCGAAGGACGCGCCCCAGCCGATTGCCTTCTGGCGGTCTTCGAGATTCATCGCGTCACCTCCCGCCCTCAGCCGCGAGGCCAAAGCGCGTGATGCCTGCCGCGCGGAAGTCATCGAGGAGAGCGACGACCTTGCCGTAGTCGATGCCTTCATCGGCGCGCACGACAACGGCGAAGCGCGGATTCCTCGCACTCTCGGCCTTCGCGTGCTCGATGAGGACGCGCTTTTCAATCGCGCGATCTTCCAAGAAGAGTGCGCCGTCCTTCTTCATCGTCACGAGGTATGTCACGTTCATCTGCGTCTCGGCGCTCTGCGCCTTCGGCATGTTCACGTCAACCGTCTTGAGGTTCACCATGTAGAGCGTGCTGATCATGAAGAAGACGAGCAGGAAGAACATGATGTCGATCATCGGGATGATCATGACCTCGGGCTTTTCGAAGCTCCTTCTGTCCCTGAGCCGCATTACGCCTCCCCTCCTTTAAGGAAGTGCTCGCGCTCTGCCTCGACGAGCGAGAAGCACTGCTCCATGTCCGTGACAATGCTCTCGATGCGCTGCGTGAAGTAGGCGTGCACAGCGAGCGCGATGATGGCGACGCAAAGACCCATCGCCGTCGCAATCAGAGCCTCGCCGACGCCGCCCGTGATCGCCGTCGCCTGTCCCGAGTCGAGATTGAACACGGAAAACGCAGAGATCATGCCGCTGATCGTACCGAGAAGGCCGAGGAGCGGCGCCATCGTGACGATGACGCTCAAGTAGTAGAGGCGCTTCCTGAGCTTCGACAGCGCGATTCCCGACTGGATCTCCATGAACGCCGACGGGTTCGTGCGCGTCGTCGGCTTGTTCGTCACGACGGAGAAAAGGATGTTCGCGAGCGAGCCGCGCGCGTCCTCCGTGAGTTTCTTCGCCTCCTGGAACTTGCCGTTCGACACGGCGAGGTAGAAGTCACGCGCAAAGGCGCGTCCCGAATCCATCTTCGAGAAATAGAGAGCGCGCTCGATGCCGATGGAGACGACGAAGAGCGAGCAAAGGAGCAGCACATACATGACGGAGCCGCCCTTGTGGAAGAATTCAATCGCTGTCAACAAGTAATCCATAAAATATTTACCTCCTGTAAAATCACCTGCGCCGCACTTTTCGCGGCGGCATCGTTATAGCGAGGCATGCGCCTCACATATTACATCTTCGGGCAGCACCCGAAAAATCACGGCTGTATCTCGCCGCCAAGCCAGCGATCGAGGTCGTCGATCGCCAGTTCCTTGGCGATGAGCCCGTGCGCGTTCCAGACGAGGGAATCAACGTCGAGCACATGACCTTCGCGCACGGCGGGCAGCGTGTGCCAGAGGGGATCGGCGCGCAGTTCCTCGTAGCGCTTCTCCGCCGCTGCCTGACTGTTCGAGCTGTTGGCGCCGTAGCCGCTCGAAATGGCGATGTAGTCGGCATGGAGATCCGGCAGGGACTCCATGGAAATCGCCATGTTGTTCTTCGCCGCATCGAGCGCGACGACCATGGGATCGGGGCGCAGATTCAAGAGCTCGTACATGAAGCTGTTCGTCGAATTCACTGAGTACGGGTAGAGGCGCACATCCTTCTTGAGGATGCGCAGGAAGGCGACCGTCGCATCGCCGATCCTGCCCTTGATGCGCAGGCGCGCCGCCTTGACCTTTTCGTAGTATTCCTGCAGGCGCTTTTCTCCAAGCTCGGGATGTCCTGCCGCTTCTGCCGCCGCGAGGACGACAAGCTCCTCCTTCTGTAGGTTGAAGGGCGCGACGGGCGCGATCTTCGAAAGTGCATTATAGGCATTCTTGTCATAGCTGTCGCGCAATAAGATGAGGTCAGGCTGCACCGCCTGCACCTCTTCGAGGTTGATCGTCTTCGTATCGGCGTTGATGCTGATGTTCGTTATGCCGAGCGCGTCGAACGCTTCTCGAAGGTACGAGGACTTCGAGACATGCGCGGCGATGATGGGAAGGCCCATAGAGATCGCCGTGTCCTCCAAACCGACGACGACGATGCGCTGCGGCTTTTCGGGCAGCACGGTCTTGCCGTACTTGTGCGTGAGCACACGCTTGCCGTCCTCCTCGCTGAACATCTTCTTTGCCGCCTGCTGCGTCTTCTTGAAGCGCTCGGCAAGCTCCCTGTCGATCGCCTCGGGCGTATCCTCGCGCGGCACGTCGGGATCGAAGAGCGCCTTGCTCTTCTGCGGCGCTTCACTCTCGGCGCCGCAGCCTGCTACGGCGAAGGAAACGAGGGAAAGGCACGCGAGCAAGGTCATGAAAATCGCGAAACGACGCGGATTCCTAAGCACGTTTCCTTTCCTCCCTCTTCTTCTCGCGCGAATACGGGATGCAGTACGGTGTGTGCGCGCGCGGGTCTTCCAGGATCTCGGCGTCGATGCCGAAGACCTCGGCAAGCATTTCCTGCGTCAGCACTTCCTTCGGCGAGCCTTCATAGCGCAGTTTTCCCGCCTTCATTGCGAGCAGATGGTCGGAGGAGCGCGCCGCCTGATTGAGTTCGTGAATGACCATGACGACCGTCTTGTTGTACGCCTCGTTCAAGTGACGAACGAGGTCGAGCACTTCCATCTGATGCGCGACGTCGAGGAAGCTCGTCGGCTCATCGAGGAAGAGCAGCTCCGTATCCTGCGCGATCGCCATGGCAATCCACGCGCGCTGGCGCTGACCGCCCGAAAGCGCCTCGATGGGGCGCTCGGCGAAATCCATCATGTCCGTTTCTTCGAGCGCCCAGTCGACGATGCGCCTGTCCTCCTTCGTCGTGCGTGCGAAGAGCTTCGAGCGGTACGGCGCACGGCCGTAGCCGACGAGCTCGCGCACGCTGAGTCCTGCGGGCGCGGTCGGGTGCTGCGGCAGGATTGCGAGACGCCTTGCCAGCTCGCGGCTGTCCGTCTCAGCAATGCTCGTGCCATCGAGAAGCACTTCGCCGCCAAGCGCGGGCTGAATGCGGCAAATCGTCTTCAAAAGCGTCGACTTGCCGCAGCCGTTCGCACCGATCAGCGAGGTGACCTTGCCCTCGGGAATCTTGAGATTCATGCTTTCGATGATGACGGCGCCGTCATAGCCCGCCTTTAAGTTTCGAGCTTCAAGCTCCATTCTATCCGTCCTTTCAGCCCTTGCTGCGGGCGAGTATATAGAGGAAATACGGCGCACCGATCAACGATACGACGAGACCGACGAGCATTTCGTCGGGTGCGATGACGATGCGTGCGAACCAGTCCGCCGCGACGAGCAGGATCGCGCCCAAAAGCGCCGTCATCGGCAGATACCAGCGATGCGAGACACCGACGAGGCGACGCGCAATATGCGGGCAGATCAAGCCGATGAAGCCGATGCTTCCGCCGATCGCCACGCACGCACCGGCGAGCATGACGGCAGCCATCAGATAGACGAAGCGCGCACGGTTGATCGAGACGCCGAGGCCGATCGCCGTCTCCTCGCGCAGAGCGAGGATATCGAGCGTCTCATGGTGCGCGAGGAAGAACAGCGTGGAGAAGAATACGATGCACGCGAGAACATGAACGTGCGTCCAGCTGTTGCCGAAGATGCTGCCGATCAGCCATGTGTTGACCGAGTGGAACTTGTTGGGATCAAGCCCCACAACGATGAGCATCTGCACGGCATGAAGTCCCGCCGTGACCGCGATGCCGTTGAGGACGAGCGTGTACGTCGACGACGTGCGTCCACGGCGAATGCTCAGCCGGTAGATGAAGAGCGCGGCCGCCGCACCGCCGAGGACGGCGGTCACCGGCTGCTCCCAAAGCCCCAGTCCCGCCGTCTCAGCCGTCATCACAACGAGCAGCATGACGGCGAGTCCTGCGCCTGCATTGACGCCCAGAAGGCTCGGGCTTGCCAGCTCATTCTTCGAGATCGTCTGGAAGATTGCGCCCGAGACGGCGAGCCCCATGCCGATGAGCACGGCGAGCACCGAGCGCACCATGCGGAAGTCGTAGACCGTCAGCATCTCCTCGGGCGTGCCGCCGAAGAGCAAAATGGAAAGGAGGTGCTCCTTCGCGAAGTAATGAAAGCCCGTCGAAAGATGCAGGAAGAAGAGTCCCGCGAGGATAAGTAGGAGAACGACAAAGAGAGTGCCGCGCCCCTTGAGCGAGGATGTCATGCACGCACCTCCTTGCGATTGGCAAGGAAGAGGAAGAACGGCACGCCGACGAGCGCCGTCACCGCGCCCAATGGAACCTCGAAGGGCGGTGTGACCGTACGCGCGACGATGTCCGCCGCGACGACGAGAAGTGCACCCAGAAGCGCCGAAAACGGCACGACGAGCCGATAGTCGATGCCGACGAGCCGCCGCACGATGTGCGGCACGACGAGACCGACGAAGCCGACAGGACCGGCGACTGCGACGGCAGAGCCTGCGAGAAGCAGCACGGCGAGCCCCGCAAGCGCACGGATGCGCATGATCTTGCCGCCGAGCCCGATCGCCATCTCCTCACCGAAAGACAGCAGAGTCACCGAGCGCGAGATGCTGACGGCGACGACGAGTCCGAGAATCGTCCATGGCAGGACAGCGAGAATCTCAGGCATCTTGATGCCGCCGAGTCCGCCTGCCGTCCAATAGCTGAGTTCCTGCGCCACATCGAAGTAGACGACGAGTACCTGCGTCACCGCCATGAAGACAGCGCTGACCGCCGTGCCCGCGAGCGCCACATAGACGGGCGACGCCTTGCCCCGCCGGCTCGCCGCAAGCGCGAGAATCACGAGCGTCGCGAGCGCCGCACCGAAGAACGAGGCGAAAATCGTCGCCTGCAGGGATGCAAGGGGCAGGAAGATCATCGCGAGGGAAAGACCGAAGCTCGCACCCGCATTGATGCCGAGAATCGACGGACTCGCCATCGGATTGTTCGTCACACCTTGCATCAGAGCACCCGCCACAGCGAAGCTCACGCCGCAGACGAGCGCCGCCAGAAGGCGCGGCAGACGGAGCGTCTGCACGATGAGATCGGGCACATTCAGCGCATCGAAACTCGTGAAAGAATGTATGACATCACCCAGGGGAATCATGCGCACGCCGACCGTCAAAAAGAAGAGGGAAAGCCCTCCCAGCGCCGCCACAAGAGCGGCTGCCAAGAGGGCTGTACGTCCTGAGGATATGAGTCTTGCCTGCAAAACCGTACGCCCCTCCTTCTTAGAAATCTGCGCTCAAAGAGAGCATGAACGTGCGCTCCTTGCCGAGGAACACACCGTTGTTCGACAAAGCGCGCCAGTAGTTGCGGTTCGTGACATTGTAGATGTCGGCACGCAGCGTCATCGGCACCTTGCCCGCATTGAACTTGTAACGCGCACCGAGATCCCATGTGAGCCACGAATCGACCTCGAAGCTGTTCGCCTCGTTGATGTAGGATTTGCTGCTATAAGTCAAGTGCGTCGTGAGCGTAAGCCCCGGCACGGCTCTGAGATCATGCTCGACGCCCAAGACAGCATTCCAGCGCGATGTTGCCGCGACCTGATTGCCGTCGTATATGCCGCCGTTCGTCCCCTCATACGTCGCGTCAAGCAGCATGAGACCACCCGTGATGCGCGTGCCCTTGACAGGCTCACCGAAAGCATTAAGCTCAATGCCGCGATGATGAACCTCCCCCGTGGGCGCGAAGATATGCGTCGCCGTATCTTCAATCAGAGTCGGTGACTTGATGTCGAACGCTGCGAGCGTCGCCGCCCACTTGCCGAGATCATACTTCACGCCGACCTCGTACTGCTTCGTCTTGAACGGCGCAAATGCCTCGCCGTAGTTCGCCGCACTCGTATTCGTGACAAGCGCATCGCCCGCATCAAGTCCCTGCATGTAGTTCGCATAGAGCGAGAGATTCTTCTGCGGTTTATAAACGACGGCAAATGCCGGTGTGAATACGCTGTCGTCGTAATGCGTCTTGCGTGCACCCGTGTTGATATTGTAGGTGTCAATCTCGACGTGTTGCTGACGTCCGCCGAGGATGAACTGCCAGCGTTCATCCTTCGTCGTCATGATATCGGCAAGGGATATGCCCGTAAATGTGTTCTCATCGTTCCTCGAAGGATTGAACGTGAACGGATTGTTCGGCACTTGGAAATTCGTATTCCAAATGTTCGTCTTGACTCCAGCCTTTACCGTACGATTGCGCATCGAGCGCGTATAGTGGATACGATTCGCTGCAAGCGTCAGCTCATGCTTCAAATCCCCCGTCCAGAGCTTGCCGCGCACACCGATCTCCGCCGAGTCCGCCTGATTGATCTGGTTGTTGAACGAATACTTCATGGTTACATCGCCCGTCGGCTTCGTCAGTTGGAAATTGTTGAAGAACGTCTCCTGCGTTGTGCGGCGCAGACCATACGACAGATACCCCGTCCAATCTTTGCTGAAATCGTACTCGCCATGAATCATGCCGTAGTGCTCATGCACGACGCGGTATGTGCCGGGCGCACCAAACTTCTTGCCATTCGGCACGGAGAACATCTTGTTCCTCGACGAAAGCATATTTCCGGCAATCGTCAGTTGGTACTGCTGATCGGAAACCTTGTTGTAAACAAGGCCATAGTCAAGTTCGACACGCCAACGATCCGCCTTGTAGTCTGCACCGAGCGCAAATGACGACGTACGGTTACCCTCGCCGAAGGAAGTCTCGCCTCCACGGTTCAAGACCGTCAGATGAACGCCTGCCTTGCCGTCGTCCGTACGTCTGCCGATGTCAATCTGATTCGTCATAACCTGCCCGTCGCCATAGGACTGGCTCACACGCGTTTCGGGCTTGTCGCCTGCGCGCTTCGTCACGTAGTTGATCGTGCCGCCGACGGAACCGTTCGGCGCGATACCTGCGAGCAGCACGCTCGGCCCCTTGAGAATATCTACGCGAGCCGCAGCTTCCGTGCCGCCGTAGAAACGCGGCGCGACGCCATAAAGACCATTGAGCTGAACGTCCTGCTGCTGCGACTTGAAGCCGCGAATGTTCCACGCGCTCGAAACGCCCGAAAGCGTCTGATTGCTGACGGAAGCATCGTTGGCGATGAGGTCGGCAAGAAGCGATGACTGAGAATTATCAATCTTCTCCTCTGTGAAGCCTGTGATGCTGAACGGCGTATCCATAGCCTTGCGATTGCCGAGCGCACCGAGCTGCACGGTCTTGGAAATCTCACCGCCGGGGTACGCATCTTCCTCAGTCTCTTCTTCCACGACAGGGGGCGCCGCCTTCTCCTCGACCTTGGGCGGCTCCGCCACCTTGTCCGCATAGACGTCGGACGTGCCGAAGTCATACGTTGCCTCCTCCGCCTGTGCCGTTCCGCCAAAGCACAGCGGCATCATGATGGTGCCGCTCAAAAGCGCCATCGTTACCCTGCGGGCAAGTCGTCCTTGTTTCATTGTTCCAGTTCCCTTCCTTAATGAATGAGATTCATAAAAAAATATATTTGAAAACGAGGTCAATTATACAAGATAACGTTTCTCCTTGTCAATAAGAATATTTCCATTTTAATAAAAATCCCTTGCACTTTCTTTCCAACAGAGGTTAGTCTTATACCATCTATTTACGCCTTTTCTGAATCGGCACAAAATAGTCTGGAGTCTTCTACAAACTTATATTTTCTGCACAAAAAGAGCCCGATATGCAAAATACATATCGGGCTCTCCCCTGCGACATAAGTCGCACAATCGATCAATCTTACTTTTCCTGCCCCGTGCTGCAGCTGCTGCCGCTGCAGTCTTCCTTGCCAACCTTCGCATGCGTACAAAACATTTATCTTGCATTTGCTTCACATTCGCATTACAATAAAGAAAAGGAGGTGATTCCCATGTCCAAGACCGCTACCATCAACATGCGCATCGAGCCCACAGTCAAAGCGCAAGCCGAAGATGTTTTTTCCAGCTTCGGCATCTCCATCACAGATGCCATCAACGTCTTTCTGCACGCTTCCATTATGGAGGGAGGCTTCCCCTTCCAGCCAAAGCGGCCATGCTATAATAAAGAAACACTTCTCGCCATACAGGAGGCACGGAACATTATGGCCGGAAAGATTGAAACGAAACGCTATCGTTCCTTGTCCTCACTCATGGAAGATCTGGACTCGGAGGATGAGGATGCTTGATCTTGTAACTACTACGCAGTTCCGCAAGGACTTGAAGCGTCTGAGAAAACGCGGAGTGAATATGATGAAGCTGGACGAGGTCCTGCAAACGCTCTGCGTGGAAAGACCCCTACCAGAAAAGCATCGTGATCACGCCCTCGTCGGAGATTGCATCGGCTTTCGCGAATGCCATGTCACTCCTGACTGGCTGCTCATCTATGCCATAGACAAAGACAGACTCATCCTGACCGCTTCCCGTACAGGTTCTCATGCTGATCTCTTTTAGAGATTGAATCATTGAATACAAAGAAGCCCGACATGCAATAAGCGCATGCCGGGCTTCTTCTATGCTGCATAATCGAGCAATCTTACTTTTCCTGCCCCGTGCTGCAGCTGCCGCCGCAGCCACCGCAGCCGCCGCTGCAGCTGCCGCCGCAGCAGTCTTCCTTGCCCGCCTTCACATTGTGAT
>CAMURM010000044.1 GCA_947097535.1 uncultured Selenomonas sp. | reverse complement strand
TGTTGCCCTGCGTGTCCGTGATGCTGAACGTGATGCCGCCGACAGACTTGCCGACGCCCGTGCCCGAAGCGTAGATCGTGATGGCGCTCTCACCGGAAGCCGTGTAGACCGTATCGCCGGCGACGTTCGTGCCGATGATGGAGCTGGCGCCGATGTCCGTTGCCATGCCGTTGACGCCAGCCGCGCTCGCGCCCTTGACAGCACCGATGATGTCAGACAGCTTGCAGGTCGAAACCTTGAAGGACGTCGTCTCCGTCTTGCCCTGGTTGACGTAGGAAATCGTGATCGTATCCTGCGTGTGGATGTTGAGGTTGCGACCCGTGCGGTCGAGCAGATCCGTCATGACCGAAGTCTTTGTCGTCGCCGTGCTCATAGCCTGGTTCGTGAACGTCGTCGTCGTAGCCGTGACCTTCTGGTTGTGCGTGCCGTCAACGAGGTACTTGCCGTTGAACGTGATGTTCGCGTTGTCGTTGATCTGGTCGATGCTCTGGTTGAGCTCCTTCTGGATCGTCGCGCGGTCATCGTCCGTGTTCGTGTCGTTCGCAGCGTTGATGACCTTCTCCTTGAGGGTCTTGAGGATGTCAACCGTGCTCGAAACAGCGCCTTCAGCAACCTTCATCATGCTGTTGCCGTTCTGCGTGTTCTGGTTGTCCTGATCGAGCGAACGGATCTGGACGCGCATGCGCTCGGAAATCGCATAGCCCGAAGCGTCATCGACAGCGCCGTTGATCTTCATGCCGGACGAAACCTGCTTGAGGCTCGTCGAAAGCGCGCTCTGATTCTTGTTCAACGTGTTCAGCGTGTTGACCGCCATCATGTTGTTCTTAACTACCAATGCCATTTGTCTTTTCCTCCCTGGTTGTTCCTAGTTCTTCTCCTGCCGGGCATCCTTGTCCGGTGCTCGGGAAGGCTTTGCCTTCCCCGCGCCTTGCGGCGCAAATAAGCAAAACAGGCGTTTTCCGTCTTTGCTGCACGCCGCCGCTAGCTAGCTTCATGCTGCAGGGTTCCGGGGACCCGCCTGGTTGCTGACTCTTTGTTGAGCGGCAAGTACTTTTTGCCTTTGCTCAATTAGTTTATCGGTGGGACGCTCTTTTTTCTTAAGCGCTTTTTGAAACTTTTTTCCCGCCGACGAAAAAAAATTACATTTCTCGGTTTACGAGGTGCCCGCTGGGGTTGAATCCCTTGACCTCATAGTCGCGCACGGTCTCGTGCTGCGTGCGCGACCTGTTGAGCCAGACCTTCGTGTTGTAAATGATCTGCATCTCTATAGGCTTGAGCTGCTCTAAGAGCGTGCGTCCCATCTCCGTCACTTTGAAAGCCTCGATGCTGCACGCTTCCATCTGCTCAAAAACACCGGCTCTCTGCGCCTCAAGGTCGAGAAAGCGGTCGATGTCGTCCTCTTTGAGGAATTTGAGCATCTCGTGTGAAATTTCCAGGTACAGCTGCCAAAGTTCCTCGGGAGCGCGCGTCTCCATCAGGAAACGCCCTTTTCGGGCGGCGTCGTCGATATGACGGGCGCAGCCGGCACCGCCTCGTCGATATTCTCGCCCGCCTTTTCGGCGCGCGACTTCTTCATCGCCTGCGCCCAGGCGTCGCGCAGCTCGCGGATGATGCCCGCGGCCTCGTCGATCTTGCTCGTGTCGCTGTCGAGGTTGCCGCGCACGAGGCAGTCGTAGACATAGTTGTACAGCGGCAGCAGCTGATGCGAGATCTCATAGTTGAAGTCGAGCGTCACGCGAAATTCCGTGATGATCTTCTCTGCCTTGATGATCGAGTTGTTCGCCGACTCGTAGTCCTTCTTCTCCAGAGCCTCCTTGCCCTCCGACATGAAGCGCAGGGCGCCGTTGTAGAGCATGAGCGTCAGGGCTTCGGGCGTCGCCGTCATGATCTGCTGTCTCTTATATGCTTCCGCTGCTGCATTTACCATTCGTTTTCCCCCTGCCTTCCCCTATCACTTCGCGCCGAAAATCGAGCTGTAGGTGCTGTTCATGCGCTGCAGCGCCGATTCCATCGCGTCGTATTTCTTATAGAGCTGTGACTGGAAGTCGTCCAAGAGATTCTTGAAGTCCTTCATCTTTTTCTTCTGCGAGCGGATCAAGTTGCCGAGCGTTGACGCATCGTCCCAGTCGGACTTCGTGCCCGCTTCCTTGCTGATCTCCTTGAGGCTGTCCAGGGCGACTTTCGACAGGCGCATCGAAACGCCCGAGTTTTTGAAGTCGTCCTTTTCATCCAACGCGCCGAACACGCGGTAAACGGAATCGGGATCTTCCGCCAGCGCCTTCTTGAGCTTGTCCTCATTGAGCGTCAAGTGTCCGTGGTTGTTGCCGACCTGCGTCGTAATGCCGAGCGTCGATGCGGAGTTGTACTTCGACTCAGCGGACGCGACGGGCGTCGCGACGGCTTCTCTCATCTTGCTGATGAGCCTGCCGAGGTAGGTGTTATGGTAGAGAAGCCCGCCCTTCGCCTTTTCGTTCCAGCGCTTGATCTGCTCTTCCGACATGCCCTTTTCCTGCTCTTTCGTCAGCGGGTCATAGTCCTTGTCGTGCTGTGTGTTGTATTCCTTCTGCAATTCGTCCAGAAGCTTGTTGTAGCTTTCGACGAATTTCTTGACCTTGTCGACGACAGCGTCGACGTTCTGCGAGACGGAGACCGTGACGGTCTGTCCCGTCTGCGTCTTGTTGAGGAAGTTGTAGGTGACGCCTCCCGCGACGAGGCGGTTCTCATCGACGACGTACTCCCTGCCGTCGACCTTGACCTTGCCGGCTGTGCCGCCGAACTTCTGCTCTGTGCCCTGCACGAAAGAGGGCAAATTCGTCAAGGTGTTCGTCGACTGGTCGAATTTCGCGAAGTGCAGGTTGTTCACGAGCTGCGTCGAGCCTTTGTCGAGCGTCTTGACGCTGATGACATTGCTAGCGCCGCCGTTCTTGTTGTAGATGCTGAAAGAACCCGTCGCCGCATCGTAGCTGGCATTGAAGTTCGCCTTGTGCGCGACGTCCTTCGGTCCTTTCGGTGGACGCGTGGCGTTCTGTATGCTGCTCGCGAGGTCGTTCAGGGTCTTCTTGTTTTCCACAAGATCCTTGAACGTATACTTGATGTGGTAGATGTCGTCAGCAGACGCCGGCTCCTTGTCCGCGAGATCCATTTCAATCGCCGTATCGCCTTCATCGACGATGCCGCTCGTGCCGTCCGCATAATAGACATGGTACTGCTTCGTACCGCTGGCGCTCGTTCCCGCATCCTCGATGCGCTTGAAAGCGATGTCGGCAAGCTCGATGCTCTTCGACTTGTCGGGCGGATTCGGATTCCCGGGATGCGCCTGATAGGAACGCGTGATCGGCGCGTTCGACACGAAATAGGCGTTCGACGCGAGACTCTCGACCGTGACCGTATGGCTCATGACCGCCGCCGCACCGTTCGCATTGACCGTGACCGTCTTGTCGTCCGAACTTGACGCGCTCTTCGCCGCCATGTCGGACTGCTTCTTATAGTTCGTAAGCTCGGACAAGTTGTATGTATTGACCTTGTTGTAAAGCTCGTTGAGCGCGGTCTTCGTGTACTCGTTCGTCATCTCGCGCTTATACATCTTGTCATATTGGTTCTGCTTGCCCTTCATGCCCATCTTGACGAGCGATTCGATGTCAAGACCCGAGCCTGAGAGACCGTAAATGCCGTTTACCCCCATGGTATGTCCTCCTTATGCCGGCTGATCCAGGAACGTACCGAGCCATTCGCGCGTCTTTTCCATGCCTTTGATCATGTACTCGGGCGGCATCTCCTTGATGAGCTTGCCCGTCTTCTTTTCGAGCATGCGCACGCTCATGACGTCGACTTCCTTGTGATACTCGAAGGCGATGTTGCAGTTCATGCGGCTCATGATGCGATTGATCTCCTTCATGAGGTACGTCATCTGCGACTCGTCGATCGGCTTGTCCTTGCCGAGCCGTTTCTTCTGCTCTTCTTCTGCCGCCTCACTCTTCGCCTTCGCCGTCTCAGCCGTAGCCTGCGCCTGCAGCTGCGTGCTCAAGTGCTCGTCGACGACGGCAGCAGGCGAATCAGAGATTGCCGCACTGCCTGCCGCAGGTGCTCCTGCGCGCTGTGCCGCGCTGTCCTGCCGATAGGCATCGGCAGGCACGGACGGACTTGCCGCAGATCCTCCCACGGCAAGATCCGCCATCTGCATGACGGCCGCCGCGCCGAGCGCGTCCTGAATCTTGCTCATCATGTTTTATCCCTCCATAGATGAAATGTATGCAATCCCTTGTTTGTCCGACGCCTCCTGCACCGAACAACACAGGAGCCTCCTGCCCCTGCAAGGAACGACTTCCTATTCCTTCCCGCCGGTCGGACGATGCTACTCCTTCGGCGGCAGCGCCTGTCTGAGGTCGATGTTTGCAGGCGCCGCCGCCCGCTTGTTCTCGTCCTGGATGGCGCGATATATCTCGCCGCGGTAGATCTTGACCTCGCGCGGCGCTTCAATAGCGATGCGGACGTTGTCCCCCTGCACTTCCACGACATGAACGACGATGTCGTCGCCGATCATGATCTGTTGGCGCGGCTTGCGCGTCAATACTAGCATTCAGTTCGCCTCCCGCTCGCGTTCTTCCTTCGCTTCCGCCTTCACCTGCTTATGGAACAGCTTGTGCTTCGTCCGATAGGCGCTCTTGTCGAGAACGATCTGGCGACCTTCGTTTGTGCGGCTGTTGATGACGATCGGCGCAAGAAGGTTCGCCGTCATCTCGCGGATGTCGCTGCCCGGAATCGTCAGCAGCGTGTAGAGCAGGAGATCCTCCTGATTCTCAAGTGCAAGGCTCTCGAGCACGTCGTCTTCAAGACGGAATTCATAGTCAGGGAAGAAGATGAACGGGATCGTCATCAGGAAGGCGAGATCGGGCGTCGAGACCGACTGCAGAAAAACGTAAGGGCTTTCCTCGTCGTACGGGACGATGATGAACTCATGCTCGTCCTCGAAGGCGGGAAGACCTGCGGCAAAGTGAAGGATCTTGTCCTCCGCCTCCTCGATCTCCCCAAAGCGTGTCGTCGTGATCTTTCTCATGCTTCTCTCCCCTATGCATATATGTCATAATGACCGATAGATGTCCACATGTGGATGGAACCTTTCACGCGCATGTTGTAATCGATGCTGCCCGGCTCATAGTTGATCTCGGCAAACGGCTCGGAGCGTATGTCGATCGAGTGCTCGCCGACATCGGGTGAGCCTTTGAGTTCCGCCGGGTAGACGGTGATCTTCGGGCGTGGAATGGGCCTCAGCTCGATCTCCTTCTGCTCCTTGATCTCGGCTTCGATCTTGCCCTTCGCCTGCTTCTGGAAAAAGTCGGCATTTGGCTTCGCCGCACCGTCGATCGCCTGCCAAGCCTCCGATGAGCGGCGGCTCGTGCCGCTTTTCACGCCCGAAATGCCTGCGTTCTTGAAGTCCGCGCAGAGGTCGGCGTCCTTTCTAAAACCGTACGCCTTGCGGCTCTCGTAACTGTCGATGTCGATGCGCACCTGCGTCGCGCCGAGATTCGCGCTCGCTTCGCGCCGCCTTCCTTGCATCTTGGCAGGCGTCATACTCGTCTGAAGCTTGAAGGAGCGCGCCTGCCAGCCGAGCATGGGCAGCGTATGGCGCACGTTCAGATACGTCATATCGGAAAGCATCGCGCTCCTCCTTTCTTCCAGCTTTCTCTTACCTCAAGTAGTCGGTCAAGGTCGGCGGCAGGATGCGCGAGCCGACGGAGAGCGACATGTTGTAGATCGCCGACGCCTGCATGAGCTGGACGGCGAGTTTCGCGACGTCCGTGCTGTTCGTGTCGGAGATGTCCTGCTTGATGGAAACGGCGTAGTCGTCGAGGATGTCCGCCATGCCCTTGTAGACGTTGTGCCGCGCGGCGATATGATCCTGCGAGATGACGACATTGTTGTGCGACTCATCGGCGAGCGTCACGCCGTCGGAAATGAGCCAGTTGACATCGGACGAGTCGACCTTCGCCGCCACGGTCAGCATGTCGTTGATCGCCGCCGTGCCCGAGTACGTGTTGCCCGAGTTCTCGTCGTCGAAGATATCCTCGCCGAAAATTTCTTTCGCCGTCGCATTTACGGTATCTGCCGTCGGCTCGACGGCGCCGTTCTTCTTGACCATGGAAATCTGCTTGAAGTCGCCCTGATATTTGACGATCTGCTGGTCGATGGTCTTGAGCTTCAAGTTGACCGTCTGCCCGTTGACCGTGATGCTCTGCGACCAGCCGCTGCCCATGCCGGCGCCCGCCGGCGGGTTCGTCGAGGCGTCCTTGATCTGCCCCGTGTTGAGGAAGTTGTCCGACACGTTGAATGCGCCGCCGAGAGTGCCCGCGCAGTCAGCCGCCGGATTGACTTCCGTCTGCCCTGCCGCGACCTTCTTCTTGTAGCCGTCCTTCATGAAGTCGTAGGAATAGATGTCTCCCGTCTTCGTATCGAGATAGTATTCGTTCTTGTCGTCGCCCTGGAGCGTGATCATCTGCTTCATGCGGCCCGACACGTTCGTATTATTGAAGAACTTCGACTGCTGATCGTCAAGCGTCTTGGGGATGCCGCGCTTGACCGTCTTCTCCGTGAGCAGGAACGGCTGCGTGAGATCAGACTGTCCCGAAAAGATGTAGCGGTCGCCCTGCTGCGAGTTGCCCAGCGAGACGATTTCATGCAGCTTCGCCGTCATGTCCTTGGCGATGGCATCCATGTCGGTATCCTGATGCGGCGACTGCGCCGCCTGGATCGTCTTTTCCTTCAGTGTCTTGAAGATGTCCGCCATGCCCGAGACAGCGCCGTCCGTGCGCTGCATCCAGGACTTGCCCGCGTCGACGTTCTTCTGGTACTGCTCGTTCTCGTTCTGCTCCGTGCTGTAGCGAAGCCAGTTCGAGTAGCGCACAGGGTCGTCCGACGGGCGGTGCAGCGACTGACCGTCCGACTGCTCCATGAGCTTCGCCTGCTCCTCTGCAGCGGTATTGAGTTGCTTCTGATAGCGCGAAACCATCTGCAAGCTGCCAATTCTCATCTATGTCACCTTACCTTCCCACGAGCCCCGTGTTGTTCACGAGGCGGTCGAGCATTTCGTCCATCGTCGTCAGGCAGCGCGCGCTCGCGCTGTAGCCCTGCTGGAACTTGATCATGTTGGAAAGTTCCTCGTTCCAGTTGACGCCCGAGACCGACGTGCGCCAGGTCTGGATCTGCGTCATGACGTCCTCCTGGAACTTGACCTTCGTATCCATGGCGTTCGAATCGATGCCGAGCGCGCTTGTCACCGAGTTGTAGTAGTTGTTGAGTGAGCTCGTACCGATCGGGCGCGTCTCTGTCGGGTTCTTGTAGATGGAAAGCCCCGTGTCCTTCTGCTCCATGTTGAAGATGTTCGTCAGAAGGATGGCGTTGCTGCCGTCCGCCGTGCCGTTTCGGTCGCTCGTCGTATGGACGACGGTGCCCGCTCCCGTGATGTTCGGCGGAATCGTCGCATTGCTGTAGTTGAAGTTATGCACATAGGAGTTCTTCGAGTCGCTGTTGTCGCCGAAGCCGCGTGCCGCGACCTTGAGCTCACCGTTCTGTGCGACGAGATCGGCGCTGACCTTCATCGCCTTGATGATCTGCAGCCCCTGCAATTCTTCCGTATCTCCCGCCGTCGTCGACAGCGTCGTCGTATGCGTCGTCACGGGCGGCGTGCCCGCCGTCGTCGATGTCGTGCCCGTGACCTTCGCGGCGAGGAGCGACTGGCGCTCCTTGTCCCAGACGTAGTACTTGTCCTGCTCGCCGAAGAAGTTGAGATTCGATGTCGCATCCTTGTCGATGCCCGCGCCCGCGCGGTGCTGGGCGTTAAACTGCGTCATGAAGGTCGCCGCGATGTTCGCGAGCTTGTCCATGTACGCCTTGTCCTCCTTGATGGAGTCGACGGCAGCCTGCAAGGTGCCGTTGCCCGGTACAAAGAGCGTGTTCGTATCCTTGAAGATCAGCGAGTAGTCGTTGACGCCGTAGCGCTTGTTTTCGACGGGGCCGTCCATCTTGAGCTCGAGACGCGAAACGCCGTTGACGATCGAAGCGCCGCCCGAGACGACCTGGTACATGCCGTTGTCCATCTCGTAGACGTGCAGGCTCATGTAGCCCGACAGCTTGTCGACGAGGAGGTCGCGCTTGTCACGAAGGTCGTTCGCCATGGCGCCGTTCGCCTCGGCGAGCGAGATATTCTTATTAAGCTCGACGATCTTCTGCGTGATCTCATTGACGTCCTTGACATGCGTATCCATCTCGCGATAGACGAGGTCGAGCTGCTTCTGCACGTTCTGCGCCGACTCTTCGAGACGGTCGGCGAACTGCTTGCCCGACTCGACGACGGAAACGCGCTTCGCAGGGTCGCTCGCGTAGACGCTGAGGTCATTCCATGCGCTGTAGAACTTGTGCATCGCGTTCTGCAGCCCCTTGGTCTTCGAGTCGTTGAATACCGCCTCGATCTTGTCGTAGTTCTTCTGGCGGTATTTCGCGTAGGACCCTGTTGCCTCTTCCTGCCAATACTGCTTGTCCGCGAAAAAATCGCGGGCCCTCGTCAGCGACTCCGAATCGACGCCGGTGCCGACAAAAAGTCCGCCAAACATGCCGCTGTGCTCGATCGGCCGCGTAGCTGCGGGATTCACGCGCTGGCGCGAATACCCCTCCGTGTTCGCGTTCGTGATGTTGTGCCCAACCGTGTCGAGGGCAAGCTGAT
>CAMURM010000043.1 GCA_947097535.1 uncultured Selenomonas sp. | reverse complement strand
TCCGTGCTCGCCGTCGTCGTCGCCGTCAGCATCCAGTGGGTCGGGCTTCTCATCATCAACTCGCTGCTCGTGCTGCCCGCCGCTGCCGCAAGGAATATCGCGCAGAACGTCAAGAGCTACCACCTGCTCTCCGTCGCCATCGCGCTCTTTTCGGGCGTTGCGGGGCTCGTGCTCGCCTACTACTGCAACATGGCGGCGGGCGCGAGCATCGTCGTCGTCGCCGCTGCCGTCTTCTTCCTTACGCTCGCTCTGAAGCCGTACTTCGTGCGCTGAGGAGCTTTTCACCGTCGTTTTATGATGCGGTCTGCCGCATCCGGGGAGGCACTTTTCTTGCAGTTTTACACCTATGCATACATCGTACAGCACAGTCAGCTCAACGATCTCGTGCGCTACGTCCTGTCCTTTCTCGCGCTCGCCGCGCTGCTCTTCGCCATCATCAAGTATCTGCGCAACCGCCTCGTCACGCGCTACCGCGACCTCATCGTCATCCTCTTCCTCGCCGTCGCCTTTCTGGGCGGCGCGCAGTGGAACAGTCTCAGTCAGACGCGCAGCGACATGGAGCAGATCTCGCGCATGGCGGGCTTCCTTCAGAGCCTCAGCGAGGAAATGGCAGTGCCCGTCGAGGAAATCTGCACGAACAGCACGCATCTGAAGCAGGGGATGCTCGTCAAGGTGCAGGAGGATTACTACGAAGTGACGTTCAATGTGGACTTCACGTCGTTCAAGTACGAAAAGACGCATTTGTTGACGCGCGACGTGAAGCTGATCGACGAGGATCGCTAGGAGGTTTTGCAGTGATTATCTATTCCATGGTACTCGTAAAGCTCGCGCTCGGCCTCCTGTGCCTCGTGCTGCAGATCAATCTCCTCGGCAAGGGAAATCTCGCGCCTAGCTCCGCGATGGATCAGGTGCAGAACTACGTTCTCGGCGGCATCATTGGCGGCGTCATATACAACGAGAATATTTCTGTCCTGGACTTCATCCTCGTGCTCATCGCCTGGACGATGCTCGTCCTGATTTTGAAATACATGAAGTCGAACAGCAGCACGATCAAATCCTTCGTCGACGGGCGCCCCGTCCGCCTCATCGAGCGCGGCAAGATCGACGTCGAAGAGTGCATGCGCCACGGGCTTCTGGCGCACGACATCCATCTGAAGCTGCGCATGGCGGGCGTCTACTTCGTCAAGGACGTCAAGCGCGCCGTCTTAGAGCCGAACGGTCAGCTCACGGTCATCCAGTACGGCGAGCAGAACGCACGCTACCCCGTCGTCCTCGACGGCCAGATCGACGACGACGCTTTGGAGCTCGTCGACAAGGACAGAATCTGGCTCGACGCGGCGCTCAGGGAGATGGGTTACGAGCTCAAGGACGTCTATATCGGCGAGTACAGAGAAGGCGCCCTCGCGGTGTATCCGTATGAAGCGCAGGAATGAAATGTGCGGCTTGAGAAAGCCGGGGTTTTCTGCTGTGTGAATTTTTAGGAACCACTGATAAATTCAGCCACCCATCTTCACACATCTGAGCTGTCCTCTCTTCGTCGACAAATCCTCGATAGAACCAGCGCATCTGTGCAAATCTGGGCGGCTTCGTTTTATCAGCGTTTCTTTTATTAAAATCATTTTATAAAATCCCCCCATGGGGCTTACGAAAATCGAGCACATCTCTTAAAATGGATTGGAAAGGAAATTTTCGGAGGTGGTGTGAGATTCATGAAAGGCTACGTAAGCGGGCGCCTTTTGCAGCTCGTACCGATGCTCCTGTGCATCACGTTCCTGGCGTTCGCCGCTATGCACCTGGCCGGCGACGATGCCGTCGACGTGATGTACGAAAAGTCAGGCGGCGCTGTGGAAGAGGTCAAGGCTGCGAAGCGCGCAGAGCTGGGACTTGATCGGCCTTTTCTCGTGCAGTATGCCGCGTGGCTCAAGGGAGCCGCCACAGGAGACATGGGGCGCTCCTATATCTCGGGCAGACCTGTATGGGAGAGCTTTCTTGAAAAGTTGCCGGCGACGCTCTACCTCATGTCCGCCTCGATCCTTCTGACGCTTTTTTTCGCCGTGCCGCTCGGCGTCTTTGCTGCGGTGCAGCAGAACCGCTGGCCGGACTATGTCGTGCGGCTCTGCACTTTCATCGGCAATTCGTTGCCGAATTTTTTTGTGGGGCTCCTGCGCATCTATATCTTTGCCGTGCGGTTGGATTGGCTGCCCATCCTCGCGAAGGCGGGGGACGGCCGCGCTGTCCTTTTGCCTGCTTTGACACTGGCGATCGCCATGGGCGCGAAGTACACGCGTCAGATTCGCGCCGTGGTGCTGGAGGAGATGGAGAAGCCCTATGTCGCCGGTGCGCGTGCGCGCGGCGTGAAGGAGAGGACGATTCTCGTAAAGAGCGTGCTACGCAGCTCCCTCGTCCTGCTGGTCACGCTGCTTGCACTTTCGATGGGCTCGCTTCTCGGCGGCACGGCGATCGTCGAGACGATCTTCCTTTGGGACGGCGTGGGCAAGATGGCGGTCGAAGCTGTCCTGGCACGAGATTATCCGCTGGTGCAGGCGTATGTGGCATGGATGGCTCTGATCTATGTCGTGCTGAATCTTGCGGCGGATATTTTCTATCGGCTGCTCGATCCGCGCGTACGCTATGAAAAGGCGGCAGAGTCATGACGTCTCTCGGCAGATACCGCGCCTTGCTGCCCTATGCGACAGCCGTGGCGGCCATTCTCATCGCCGCCGCCTGCGCACCGCTTTTGGCGCCGTACGACCCTTATGCGCAGAATCTGGAGCAGGCGCTCCTGCCGCCCGGCGAGGAGCATCTCTTAGGTATGGATCGCTATGGGCGAGATCTCCTGTCGCGCGTGCTCGTGGGTGCGCAGACGACGCTCGGTGCTGCGCTCGCACTGCTCCTTTGCGTGAGCCTTTGCGGGAGCCTTGTCGGCGCGATTTGCGGCTATCGCGGCGGGCGGCTCGATACCGTTCTCATGCGGCTTGCCGACATGCTGCTCGCGTTTCCGCAGCTCGTCTTTGCGATTGCGGTCGCGGGGGCTTTTGGCGGCGGGCTTTTTTACGCGGCGGCGGCGATCGCTTTTTTGGGCTGGGCGAAGTATGCGCGCATCGCACGCGGCCTGACGCTCGCCATGCGCGCGCTGCCGTACATGGCGGCGGCGCGCATGGCGGGAAGCGGCTCTTTCTCTGTGCTCAGGCATCACGTCCTGCCGAATATTCGCGGGCCGATTCTCGTCACGGCGGCGCTCGACCTCGGCACGCTCATCATGGAGCTGGCGGGGCTCTCGTTCCTGGGGCTCGGCGCAATGCCGCCGACGGCAGAGTGGGGGGCGATGATGAGCAGCGGGCGAAGTCTTTTGCAGACAACGCCGTGGCTCATTCTCGCACCGGGGGCGGCGCTCTTCCTTACGGTGGCGGTGTTCAATTTGTTCGGGGATAAGCTGCGCGATGTCCTGTCACCGAAAAAAGCAGCAGAAGAGGCATAAAAAGGAGGCAAACATGAAGAAATGGACGGCAGTTTTGGCGAGCCTTCTTGCGGCGGCGGTTTTCGCGGGCTGCGGCGCGGGAGGCGACAAGGCGGCGCAAGAAAAGGTGTTCACCTACGGCACGATGGCTTACGGCGTGGCGATGGAGAACGCGGGTACGAACCCGCATGTGTCATACAACGGCTGGAGCACCCTGCGCTACGGCATCGGCGAAACCCTGTTCCGCTTCAACGATAAGATGGAGCCGGAGCCTTGGCTCGCTGAGCGCTTCGAGCAGGTCGACGACTATACGATGAAGATCAAGCTGCGTGATGATGTGGTATTCTCCAACGGCAAGAAGATGACGGGCGAGGCGGTCAAGGCATGTTTGGAGGATCTCATAGCGAAGCATGACCGCGCCCCGAAGAACCTGAAACTTACGTCGATTACGGCTGAGGGACAGACGGTCACACTCGTGTCGAGTGAGAAGATGCCTGCGCTCATCAATGAGCTGGCAGATCCCTACGGTTGCATCATCGACATGGAGGCGGGCGAAACGGATCGCATCGTCGTCGGTACGGGGCCTTATGTGGCGCAAAAGGTCACGGATACGGAGATCGACCTCGTGAAGAATGAGCATTATTGGGGTGCGGTCAAGCCGAAGCTCGACAAGATCATCGTCAAGAACATTGCCGACGGCGATACGTTGACGATGGCAATGCAGAGCGGCGAACTCGACGCTGCGCAGGGTCTGCCCTATGCGGGACTGGAGCTTTTCCAGAAGGACAGTGCCAGGTATGAGATCAGCCAGGCAGATACGTCGCGTGTCTATCAGGCAGCATTCAACTTCAAGACGCCCGAGCTGCAGGATGTTCGCGTGCGCCGTGCACTTTCCATGGCGCTCGACAAGGAAAAATTCTGCAAGGTGCTTTTGAAGGGCAACGGCACGCCTGCCATCGGTCCCTTCCCTGCCAATTTGCCCTGCGGCGGCAACGCCGTGCAGGCGGCTCCCTACGATCTGCAGGGAGCGAAGGCACTGCTCAAAGAAGCCGGTTACGAGGATACGGACGGCGATGGCTATGTGGACAAGAATGGCAAGAATTTGGAGCTTCGCTATCTGACGTATACGTCGCGTCAGGAATTGCCGCTTCTCGCTGAAACCTTGCAGGCAAGTCTCAAGGAGATCGGCGTCAAGCTCGCGGTCAATGCGACAGACAACTATAAATCTTTCTTGAAGAGCGGCGAATACGATATCTTTGCCAAGGCTTTCGTGACAGCGCCCACGGGCGACCCTGAATATTATTTCGCGACGAGCATCTTAGAGGGCGCGGTTGACAACCGAGGCTTCTACTACAGCCCGCAGCTGGAAGCGCTCGCCGCACGCCTGCACAATACATACGGCGCCCAGGCGCGCGCTGCACTCGCCATACCTATGGAGCAGCAGCTTCTGGACGACTGCGCCGTTCTCTACGCAGCGCACCTTCGCATGAGCCTCGTCATGAAAGCGGACGTCGAAGGCTTCAAGGCGCATCCGTCCGATTATTATGAGATCAGTGCGGACTTGGAGAAGAAGTCGTGAGCGATGAACCTTTGCTCGCCGTGCGCGATCTCGTGATCTCCTACGGTGAGAGACCGGCCGTGCACGGCGTGAGTTTCAGCCTGCGGTGCGGCGAGATCCTCGTCCTCGCAGGAGAGTCGGGCAGCGGCAAGAGCACGATCTTGCGGTCGATCATAGGTCTGCCGGACGTGAAGAGCGCCGTGCGCGAGGGCAAAATCCTCTGGCAAGGGACGGATCTCCTGCGGCTCGCTGCGGATGAGCGACGCAGGATTGCGGGCGCGGAAATCGCTCTGATTTTCCAGAATGCGGGCGCCGCCTTCTGTCCCGTGCGCACGATCGGCAGCCAGCTTTATGAGAGTGTGCGCGCCCATGTATCCTGGAGCTATGACGACTTTCGCGGCCGCGCCGAGACGCTCATGGCGCAGCTGCAGCTGCCGACTTCGGTGCTCGACGAGTATCCGTTCCGCCTTTCGGGCGGCATGGCGCAGCGTGCAGGCATCGCCGCCGCAATGCTCCTGCAGCCGAGGCTCATCCTGGCGGACGAGCCGACGTCGGCGCTCGACTCTCTGACGCAGGTGCGCGTGGCAAAGGAACTCATGGCACTTCGCAGGCGCACGGGCGTCGCCATCCTGCTGGTCACACACCATATGGGGCTTGCGTATCACATGACGGACAGCATCCTCGTCATGCGGCGCGGAGAAATGGTGGAATACGGCACGCGCGAGGAAATCTTCCGTCATGCGAAGAAAGCCTATACGAAGGAGCTCATCGCTGCTGTACCGAGATTGTAGGTGAAATTTACATCGTGGGAATGATTTTAGAGGCTGAGAATCTCAAAAAATCCTTCGGCGAAGCAGAGTCGAGGCGGCGCGTGCTCGACGGCGTCAGCTTTGCCGTCGCGGCGGGCGAGTGCCTCGGCATCGTCGGGCAGAGCGGCTGCGGCAAGAGTACGGCCATGCGCATCGCCGCGCGTCTTTTGGACGCGGACGAAGGGCGCATTACCTTTTGCGGTGCGGATATTACGCATGCACGAGGGCGAGAGCTTCGCGAGGTTTACGACTCCCTGCAGATGGTTTTCCAGATGCCCGAGGATTCTTTTGACCCGAGAAAGACGCTGGGGTGGAGCATTGCTGAGCCGCTTTGCCATCATGGCTGGTCGAAGGCACGGTGCAAAGAGCGTGTGGCGTCGCTGCTGCACGAAGTGGGGCTCGGGGCGCACTTTGCGGCACGCTATCCGTACGAAGCCAGCGGCGGCGAGTGTCAGCGCGCCGCCATCGCGCGCGCTTTGGCGCCCTCGCCGAAGCTCATCATCTGCGATGAAGTGACGAGCGCGCTCGATGTTACGGTGCAGGCAGAAATCGTGCGTCTCCTGCGCAAGCTCTTGAAAGAGGAGAATGCTGCGTGCCTCTTCGTCACGCACGACCTCGCGCTTCTGCCTGAGATCGCAGATCGACTCATCGTCATGCACGACGGCAGAGTTGTCGAAGAAGGGCGCGTGCAAGAGGTCGTGCGGCAGCCGCAGTCGCCGCATACGAGGGAGCTGCTGGCGGCGGATTTTTTCCGGCTGCCGCGTGAAGAGGAAGAAGGCGAGAAGAGCACAGCATGAAAACGAAGGAAATGCTCGCGAGAGAAGAAGTGATGGAAAAGCGGATCGAAAGCTATTGGGATAAGAGGAGCCCGGCATTTTCCGACGTGCGTCGAAGAGAGCTCGACGGCGCCGACGCGGCTCTTTGGCAGAAGCTACTGCAGCGCTATGTGCCGCAAGGCGCGCCCCTGCGCGTTCTCGACGTCGGTACGGGCGCGGGCTTTTTCGCCGTGCTCTTTGCGCGCCTGGGGCACGAGGTCACGGGCGTGGACATGTCCGCCGGCATGATCTTCGAGGCGGAACGTAATCTCAAGGCGTTCGGCTGTCGGGCGAAACTGCAGAAGATGAACGCGCAGCAGCTCGACTTTCCCGCAGACACGTTCGATGTCGTCGTCAGCCGCAACCTCACATGGACGCTGCCCGATGCCATGCAGGCGTATCGTGAGTGGCACCGCGTGCTGAAGGCGGGCGGCATGCTGCTGAACTTCGATTCGGACTGCGGCGAGACGATTTTTTCCGCCTCGGGAGATCAGGCCTCCGTTCATGCCGGCATCGGCGAAGCGCTGCTCGCGGAGTGCAACGCGATCAAGGACGAGCTTCGCATCAGCACGCATCGTCGCCCTTCTTGGGATATGGAGATTCTCGCGTCGCTCGGCTTTTCCGTGCAGTGTGATGCCGATGTCGCCTCGCTGGTGCACGGTGATGCGCATCTGCACTACGACGACGTACCGCTCTTCGGCATCTATGCGAGGAAGGCGTAACCTATAATTATATCTGCTGCACTTTTCCCGCTTGCTTTTCTCCCCCATCTATGCTAAAATTTTTCACGGTGTCTATAACGCACGCGCGCCGATATCTGCCCTGTGCTCCTTTGGGAGTGGTGCAGAAGATGAGGGGCGCGGAGGAAAAAACAGGAGGTGCACCAATTATGGCAGTAGTTTCTATGAAACAACTTTTGGAAGCAGGTGTCCATTTCGGACATCAGACGCGTCGTTGGAACCCGAAGATGGCGAAGTACATCTTTACGGAGAGGAACGGCATCTACATCATTGATCTGCAGAAGACCGTGCGCAAGGTGGACGAGGCGTACAACTTCCTTCGCAGCCTGGCGGAGGAGGGCAAGAGCGTCCTCTTCGTCGGCACGAAGAAGCAGGCGCAGGAAGCTGTGAAGGAAGAGGCGACGAAGGCGGACATGTTCTATGTCAACGAGCGTTGGCTCGGCGGCATGCTGACGAACTATCAGACGATCCAGAAGCGCATTCGCCGCTTGAAGGATCTTGAGCGCATGGAAGAGGACGGCACGTTCGACGTCCTGACGAAGAAGGAAGTTCTGCAGCTTCGCCACGAGATGATGAAGCTCGAGAAGTTCCTCGGCGGCATCAAGGAGATGAACCGTCTGCCGGGCGCGCTCTTCGTCGTCGATCCGCGCAAGGAGCGCATCGCCGTCGCTGAGGCGAGGAAGCTCAACATTCCCATCGTCGCGATCGTCGATACGAACTGCGACCCCGATGAGATCGACTATGTGATTCCGGGCAACGACGATGCGATCCGTGCCGTCCGCCTTTTGACGAGCGCGATGGCGAGCGCCATCGTCGAGGGTCGTCAGGGTCAGGCAGGTGCAGGCGAGGAGGCGCAAGATGGCAAAGATTGACGCAAAGATGGTCAAGGAGCTGCGCGAGCGTACGGGCGCAGGCATGATGGACTGCAAGAAGGCGCTGTCGGAAACCGACGGCGACATGGATAAGGCGATCGACTACCTGCGCGAGAAGGGCATCGCCAAGGCGGAGAAGAAGGCGGGACGCATCGCTTCGGAAGGTGTCGTTGCAGCCTACGTTGCCGACGATGCCAAGGTCGCGGCACTCGTCGAGATCAACTGCGAGACGGACTTCGTCGCTGTCACGGAGAAGTTCCACGAGCTTTGCGACAAGATCGTCAGGCACATCGCCGAGACGAATCCTGCCGATATGGACGCGCTCAACGCGAGCACGCTTGACGGCAAGACGGTTGCGGAGATCATCACGGAAGCCGTCGCGAGCATCGGCGAGAAGATTTCCCTGCGCCGCTTCGAGCGCTATGAGGACGCTTCGGGTCGCATCGCGAGCTACATTCACATGGGCGGCAAGATCGGCGTTCTCATCGACCTTTCGGGCGGCACGGCGGAGCTCGGCAAGGATGTTGCCATGCACATCGCAGCATCGGCACCGACGGCGATCGACCGCTCGGGCGTGAAGGCGGAAGATCTCGAACACGAGAAGGAAATCCTGCGCGCACAGGCGATCGAAGAAGGCAAGCCTGAAAAGATCGTGGAGCGCATGGTCGAGGGACGCATCAATAAGTTCTATCAGGA
>CAMURM010000042.1 GCA_947097535.1 uncultured Selenomonas sp. | reverse complement strand
TCGCCGTGACGGCGCTCTTCAAGAAGCCGCTGGGCTTCCCGTGGCACACGGCGCTCCTGCCGCGCCGCCGCGCCTCCTTCATCGAGGCATCGGTCACGCTCGTGCAGAAGGAGTTCTTCTCGCGCCGCAAGATCTTCCGCGCGCTGCAGCATATCGACCTCGTCGCGCGGCTGCTCGAATTTCTGCGGCGCGAAGAGGTGCAGGGAAAGCTCGTCGCGCAGTTCCTGCACTATGTGCGCAGCTTCGCCATGCACATCGACCGGGAGCAGCAAGCACGAGCCGTCGCCGCCGAGATGCGGCAGGAGCTCACGAAGGCGCGCCCTGAGGAAATCTTTTCGTTGATCGGCCGCTGGCTGCGCGATGATGAGCGCGACCATGCGCTCGTCGCGCGTGCCGCGCAGTTCCTTGCAGAGAAGGTCGCGGCGCCCGCGTTTTCCGAAAGGATCGAAGAGCTTCTCTTCAACTACGCGAAGGAAAATGCGAAGAGCACCTGGTCGAAGTTCCTTCTTGGCATCGGGCAGATGACGGACGTCCTGAACTTTTCCGATCTCGCGCATCTCGCGCGCCATCAGGCGCTGACGGTGCTGACGGAGCTGGCGGAGAAGGACTCGGAGCTGCAGAAAAAGTTCCTGTCGATATGCTACACGAAGGCTCAGGAGCTGTGCGATGATGAAGGTTTCCGTGATTTCTCACTGGAGCTTCGCGATGCCTTGCTCGCGGGGCTGCCGCTGGAGGAGGCGATCGAGCGCAGTCTCGCCTTCGTGCAGAAGCACTTCTTTTTGGCGCGGCGCGCGCGCAGCTTCGATACCGTGCTGCCCATGCTGCGCGAGAACTTTTCCACCGTGCTCGTCGAAGAGCTCAGGCGCACGCTCGCTCTCGTCACTGAGGATGCGAAGATGCAGCGCGCCATCGATCGGCTTCTCTATGACCTCGCGGCTCGCTCGGCGCTCGCCGCGCAGGAGCTCGTCGGCGTCATCGTGCGTGACGTGCTCGCGCGCCTGACCGACGAGCAGCTCAACCATCTCGTCTACGACAAGGTCGAGCCGGATCTCCTGTGGATCCGCATGAACGGCTCGATCGTCGGCGCGGGAATAGGGCTCATCATCTTCGTGCTTCTGCAGATCGTGCAGGGATGATCCCTCGCTGTTGCCAGGACGCTTTGCTTTTGCCCGGCGCCATATGAGGAATGAGGAACGTCGCGAAGGGTAGCATGGATGAATCTTGTGTATGATTTTGTGAGGTGAGCATTATGAATTTATTGCCTGAACTCGGGTTTGGATGCCTGACGGAAAATGACGACTTCTTCATGAATTGTGTCGTGCGCTATGTCATGGATAACGGCGCGGTTTTTCAAGGCTATTATGGAATGTATATATGGACGAACATCGGCTCTGTCGAGATGAATTTCCATATCCTTCCGGGCGAGGCTTCATACAACTTAGCAGGATTCACCAGCCATGTGAGCGGCAATCAAATGTGGCAGCTCGCTGTAGCGGACGCTTGCCAGCAATTTGCGGCTGATGATTGTGACAGCGTTCTGGAGCGCTGGGTGACCTTCACGCATCCTCTGACAAAGGAAGGGAGTGTCCGTATATACCTCGTCAATGTGGATGTTGTGCCGGACTTCTTTCCCGATGACACATTTACTGTCCAGGTGATCGCCATTGCAGATGAAGTGACATACTATCGGGATGAAGCTGCGTATGATTCGTCGGAACCGATTGCAGAAATCATGGGAAAACCTGTTCATTTTGCTTTAGATAACGTTTGCAGCATACTCAATGGAAGCGTCGCGGTCGGTGTCGTCAAGGAAGTTTCCAAACGCAGATGCAGCGATGAGAAAGGGCAGATGAAGGAATTTTGCTGCACCGCGATCTCTACGCCGTTCGGCACGCTTGAAATCATGCACGCCGAGGAGAGCGTCAAAGACGAGGAGCGGGAATTCATGCGCCCCGGCGGGGTAGTCAAGGCGCTTTGCACCGTTCTCGGCGACGTTGCCGTTGGAAAATATCAAAAGGGTGCGATTCGTGACCAGGAACATTTGATGCGCCTCCTTCGCAGTTGTATCGAATGCCGTGACTTCACGCGTTTGACGAATGTGCTTGCAGATGATTGCCGCTATATTTCGCGTGACGGTGAGATTCTTGCGGCAGGGAAGGCGGCAGTTTTCGAGCATCTTTCAGGCATTGCACAAAGGCAGATCGAGGATGAGGTGGATTGCGAGGCCTATCCCGCCGTTGTTTCAGGAATAGAAAATGCGGTTTCCGATGATGAATCTTCCTATGAATTTTCGATTGGCACCCACTGCGTCGCTCTTGCTCAACATGAGGAAGGGAAGATAGATACCATCCTCTTTGTCAAGATTGACGATGATCAAAAAATTATTGAAATAAAGAATGCAGGGGAGAGGGAAAGCGATTATCAGATCACGGTGAACAGGGGGCCTGAGGCGACAGCCGATTCTGACCTTCAGTTGGTTCAAACATCGCATAGCGAGCTCGAATGGCTGGAAATCATGCAAAGCTGTTATGAAAAAAGGAATTTCGATGACATTGCGTTTTACTATGGCATGTTGTCCGACTGCGTTCTGGAGAGCGATGTCGAAACGACCCTCTGCGTCGAGTTTCCGCTTCAGAAGCGAGAGCCGGTGTTTACCTACCTGAGTTCGCGCATCACCCATGGGGAGCATAGCATAAGATGTGAAATCGTGGATGGAAGTCGCTGGGGACATGCGTATGCGTTGCAAACGGACATCGATGCTGCCACGCATATTACCACTGTCGATTTGGACGAGGAAGGGCATATCGCTCGACTGCATGAATTTAGAAAGCACGGATAATTTTCCGCATTCTCAGCACAAAGCCTCCGCATAGCCCTGCTATGAGGAGGTTTTGTTTCCGTGATTGGACAAAAAATCTGCACCAATCGGACACACTGCAACTTTTTTGCAAGACCTGTCATTTATGACAGTGTCTTTTTTGTTTTATTATATTACAATATAGGAAACGCTGATAAAATGAAGCCGCCCGGATTTGCGCAGATGCGTGAAGATGGGTGGCTGAATTTATCCGTGGTTCCTATAGATGAACTTTCAGAATACTCGCGTTTATCATGTAAAAGAGGTGAACAATATGCCCGACACAAGCGTCAGTTACCAATGCCCGCGTTGCGGTGCGCCCCTTACTTTCCTCCCCGGTCACAGTCATGTCACCTGCGAATACTGCAGCAACAGGATCAGCATCGCCGAGATGGAGGCTCTCTTTGCTGCACAGCAGGAGCAGGCGGCGGCCGCAGCAGAGGCACAGGAGGCGCGCTGGAACACCGAGAACGCGGGCGGTGAATGGGACGCCGCCGAAACGGCGAACATGATGATTCAGACCTGCTCCGCCTGCGGCGCCGAGCTCGTCTCCGACGGCAACACCATGGCGACCGAGTGCGCCTACTGCGGCAGTCCGAATATGATTCCGCGCCGCTTTGACGGCATGCTCCGCCCCGACTTCATCATCCCGTTCAAAAAGACGAAGGAGGAGGCCATCGCCGCACTCAAAGAGACTTACAAGGGGAAACGGCTCCTCCCGGATGCCTTCTCCAACGAGAACCGCCTCAGGGAAATCCAGTCCATGTACGTCCCCTTCTGGCTCTTCGATGCGCGCGTGAGCGCCGAGGTGAACTTCGAGGCAGAGCGCCGGAGCAGCTACGAGACGGCGGACGATACCGTCACCGAGGTCAGCTACTACAGCTGTGAGCGCAGCGGCGAGATGACGTTTCGCGGCATCCCCGTCGACGCGAGCAAACGCATGGACGACAGCTACATGGACAGCATCGAGCCGTTCGACTACGCAGAGCTCCGTCCCTTTTCCGCCGCATATTTCACGGGACACCTCGCGGACAAATACGATGTGGACGTGGCGGAATCCCTGCCGCGTGCCGACAGGCGGCTTGAGTCGAGCGTCATCGGCGCGCTCGATAACACACTCACCGGCTACAGCAGCACCTCCTTGTCCGGTTCGCCCAAGATCCGGAAGGCGGAGGGCAATGTCAGCTACGCCATGATGCCCGTCTGGATCCTCACAACGAATTACAAGGGGAAGCCTTACACCTTCATGATGAACGGGCAAACCGGTAAATTCGTCGGTTCAGATCTGCCCGAGGACAAATTCAAGGCCGTCGTCTACCCGCTCATCCCCGCCGCCATCGTCTTCGCCGTGGTCGTCTGCCTCGGCTGGCTGATCTTCGATCTGTAGGAGGTGCGGCACATGATGAACGAACGCAAACACAGTCGCAGCGCATGTATGGTGATGCTCTTCCTCTGCCTCGCCGTCATCACCCTCGCTCTGCCGCAATCGGTAGATGCGGCGGGCATCGGCAACGCCCGCGTCGTCGATGAGATGGACATCCTCTCCGATGCCGAGGTGCAGAAACTCGACGCAAGCCTCGCGGCGGTGGAACGCACGCGTCACATCCGCATCCTCGCAGCCGTCGTCGGTGACTGGAAGGACAAGCCACTGCCGCCACTCGCGGACAACATCATCAAGACCATCGCCCCCGGCGGCGAGCGCGGTGCAATCGTCCTCCTCCTCTCGCCGGAGAACCGAACCTACCACATCGCCACGGATGCAAACCTGAAGACGCGCATCTCTGACGAGGGAATTGAGCACCTGACGGAGAAATTCCTGCCGGACTTCCAGAGCAAAAATTACGCCGCCATGTTCACCGCATTCGGTGCGACCACAGACGAAATGCTGACCTACTACGAGAAGGAAGGCAGACCCTTCAGCCAGGCGGGTGCACTCAGTGTCGTTGCCCGCGCCGTTGAGCGCGGAGAGTCGCAGGCAAAAAGCGGCGGTCTTGGCGCGGCACGCGTGATCGACGAGTGCGACCTCCTCAGCGATGCCGAGGAGCAGGCGCTCGACGCAAAGCTCGCTGCATATGAACAGGCGCACGGCATACGCATCCTCATTGGCACGGTCAAGAACACGCACGGACAGGTACTCGGCAAGGTCGCAAACGCCGTTGTCGACCGCATCGCAGATGGCGGTGCGAACGGCACGATCGTTCTCCTCCTCGCACCGCAAGAGCGCGATTTCTACATCTCCACCGAGAACAAGATGCGCGCGCGCATCACCGACGAGGACGGCATCGACTACCTCGCAGATCAATTCGTCCCTGCGCTGAAAGAGAACAAATACGGTGAGGGATTCACAGCCTTCGCCGCAGCCGTGGATGAGATGGTCACCTACTATGAGAAAGAGGGTAAGCCTTACAATCCGGATCGCTTCATGATCACAATAGCAACCCTCGTCGCCGCCCTCATCGCGGCAGCCATCACCTACTTCATCGCCCTCGACGAGCTGTCCAGCGGCACGCGCAGTGTGCGGGAAGCCCGCGAGGCGGACGACTACCTCGAGCGCGGCAGCTTCCGTCTCACGCACAAAGAAGATGTCTTCCTGCGCACCGCCAAGTTCTATACACCGAAACATACGGAGACAGACTCCTCCTCGTCCTCTTCGTCGTCTTCTCACATCACCACCTCCAGCCGCGACGAGAGCCACGGCGGCGGCGGCGGGAGATATTAAAGGAGTGAACTGTCATGAAAAAACATGTATACGGATTCCTCTCCGCAGCCCTCGTTGCGGCAGGTATCCTCTTCAGCGCATCGAGTACAGCCCTCGCCCACAGCATGCCGTTCGAGGAGGCAACCCTCGTTTTGGACGACACCTCAGGCGGGCAGATCGAGCTGACTCCACTCGAAAGTACGCTCGGGGATGTCCGCACGGCATTCGACCGCGCGGGTCTTGCAGAGGGCGCTGCGGAAAATGAGTACAGAGGCGGCGGTATGCACTCGATGCGCCTCAGCTATTGCAACTATAACTACAACTTCGCCGGTGATGCCAATATTGCGGACTCGCGCCCCGCCCTCGATCTTCCTCTCGAAGCCTTCCAGCTCTATGACACAGCTGTCCGAACCCGATCCGGCTTTTGCGTAGGGACATCGTATGCAGACGTTGTGGAAGCATACGGAGAAGCCTCTGCTGTGGAGCGGGAAGAGCGCACACTTCTCACCTACCTGTACGAATTTGAGGAGCGCCGTGCACGACTCCTCTTTTATGTCGACGATGACGGCGTCATCCGCTACATCTCGTTCCGCAGCGACGACCCCTTCGGGGAATTCGTCAGGCGATAGGAGATAGGCACGCAGCAGCGTCAAATTGAAAGGAGCGATTCATCATGAAAAAACGATTCTTCGGATTCCTCACTACCGCCCTCTTCGCGGTGGGCATACTCGTCGGTGCGTCGAGCATGGCATCCGCCCACGGCATGACGTATTGGGAGGCGACACTTGTTCCGCCCGGCGAGGTTGCAGGCGGGCCGAATCAGTTGGAGCCACGCAAAAGCACACTCTCTGATGCCGCGCGGATCATCGCCGATGCAGGACTTGCGGAAGACTATCAGGCGAAAGAGTTCACGGGCGACGGTCTGCGCTTCGTCACCTACAACTTCGACGGTGCCGAATCCTTCATCTTCCGTGCCGTCACAGGCGCCAAGAACACACGCCCCGCAGAGGCGCTGACCATAACGAGCTATGACCTCATGGGAGAAAGCCTCCGCACCCTCGGCGGACTCCATGTCGGAAAGAGTTACGAGAGCCTCGAAGAGATGTACGGCGAGCCATCCTTCACAAAGATGAACGACGAAGGACTCACTGCCTGCACCTATGTGTTTGATGACAAAGACGCCGAACTCACCTTCGACGTCGACGACGCGGGTATCATCCAGGCGATCCACTTCCGTACGGAGATTTGAACAGCATACAAGCATGGTAACGACAGACATCCCCGTACTCATCAAACGAGTGCGGGGATGTTTTATAGTGCGCCCGGCGGCGCACGTTTCTAAGCGGCGAAAGGTTATGTTATAATAGGGATAAAAAATACTTTATGAGGATGCTATAGCGGTGTGAAAGATTTGGTGGGGAAACGTGAAGATACTGGACAATTCGACGTGAAAAGCAGCCGAAGGAAAAATTCGAGCTCGTCACGCAGCTGCGGGAGCTGCAGCGCTTCCTATCATAAACAGGTTTGAATTGGAGTAGTCAAACGGAGGAGAGTGCAATGGAGCGGATGAAGATGTACAGCGTCGATGGAGAGTGACAGCGCGCTGACGAATTTCGACCAGATATTCGCGGCATACAGTTCCGCGACCGTCAGGAAGGTGCTCTGATGTTTTCCATCAAAACTCTCAGCAGTGCTGAGAGTTTTGATGGCATGGTGAAAGGCAAGGTGGACAGATGACCCGTAATCTGATCGTTGGGCATAATGCTGGCTACGAAGAAATGATATCTATGATCGAGCGTTCGCGAGATCGCGCCTTCCGTGCCGTGAATCGGGAATTGATCTCGCTGTATTGGGATATTGGTGCATATATTAGTGACAAAGTTCGACGAGAAGGTTGGGGAAAGTCTGTTGTTGCCGATTTTGCCGCTTTTATTCAGCAGGAACGACCTGAAATCAGGGGCTTTTCTGCACAGAATATTTGGCGTATGAAGCAATTTTACGAAACCTATGAAGGAAATGAAAAACTCTCAGCAGTGCTGAGAGAAATTAGCTGGACGAATAATCTCATCATTATGTCGCGTGTGAAAACTGATGATGCAAAGATGTTTTATATTCAGCTGATTCAAAGATACGGATATTCTTCGCGTGAGCTTGAGCGTCAGATTGATAGTATGCTCTATGAGCGTACAATGCTTTCGGAGCATAGAAATGAACAAGTTCTCACACAGAAACCGGAGCTGAATGTATTGCGTGACAGCTATGTTTTAGAGTTTCTCGATGTGCCTGTGCTTCATAGGGAAAAAGATTTGCGCAAGGCGATTGTGGCGAATATACGTGACTTTCTTTTAGAGTTCGGTAAAGATTTCAGTTTTGTTGCGGAAGAGTATCGTATACAGGTTGGAAATAAGGATTTTTACATTGATTTATTATTTTTCAATCGGGCATTGCAATGCCTTGTTGCAATCGAATTGAAAACGACGGACTTCAAGCCTGAGCATCTTGGACAACTTGAGTTCTACCTTGAGGCTCTTGACCGTAATGTTAAGATACCCGGAGAAAATCCAAGCGTCGGATTAATTCTCTGTGCAGGGAAGGATGAAATGGTTGTTGAATATGCGTTAAGTCGCAGCCTGTCACCTGCGCTTGTTGCTGATTATCAGTTACACCTGCCCAATAAGACATTGCTCATTAAAAAGTTTCGCGAGTTAAGAGAACGATCTGTGATGGATGAGAGGGCAGAACAATGAAGTTTCATTTTACAGTACAGCCCTACCAGACGGCGGCGGTAGAGTCCGTTGTGAAGGTGTTCGCGGGACAGCCGTATGCGGCGCGTACGACGTATCTGCGTGATGTCGGCACGGGTGTAGCGCAGGGGAGTCTGCTCCCCGCGGAAGAGGGCTATCGTCAGGCGACTCTTACGACGGAGGCGGATGATGGGTTTCGCAATGAGGCGCTGCAGCTCTCGGAGGAGCAGTTGCTCGAGAACATCCGCAGCGTCCAGAGCGCACAGAATATTCGCCTCTCGGATGCGCTCTCAAAACCGCTCGGCGTGTGCTCTCTGGATGTGGAGATGGAGACGGGGACGGGCAAGACATACGTTTATATCAAGACGATGTTCGAGCTGAACCGGCGCTACGGCTGGAGCAAGTTCATCGTGGTGGTGCCGAGCGTCGCGATCCGTGAGGGCGTGAAGAAGTCCTTTGAGATGACGACCGAGCATTTCATGGAGCACTATGGCAGGAAGGCGCGCTTTTTCGTCTACAGCAGCAGCAACCTGAACCAGATCGATACGTTCTCGGCGGACGCCGGGCTGTCGGTGATGATCATCAACACGCAGGCGTTTGCCGCCTCGCTGAATGAGGCGAAGTCTGTGGACGGGCGCGGCGGGAACAAGGAGGCGCGCATCATCTACTCGGAGCGGGATG
>CAMURM010000041.1 GCA_947097535.1 uncultured Selenomonas sp. | reverse complement strand
TCTCCATGCTGCTCTTCGGCGTCATCGCCGCCTCGGGCATCCGCATCCTCGTCGAATCCAAGGTCGACTACGGCAAGCCCGCAAACCTCCTTCTGACCTCCATCGTCATGGGCGTCGGCGTCTCGACGGCAAGCCTCACGATCGGCACGGTGACGCTCAAGGGCATGTCACTCGCGACCGTCATCGCCATCATCCTCTCGCTGTCCTTCCGCCTCATCTACGCCCTGCGCCGCCGAAAGGACGGCGCAGTCGAATAATTCAAGCTCCTTGCACAATCGCGGTGCCTGACTGCCTTGAAGAGTACGGCCATTGCATATTTCGTTGAGCTTGAAACTGTCATTTGTGACAGGGTAAAACATTATATTGGGAAAAAATTCGGCGGAGGCAGGGAAAAAGAGACGTTCAGTATCTGCTTGAGGAATTTCCCTGATTTTTTTGCAAGACCTGTCATTTGCTACAGTACGCTCATCGACCCTCTTGCGTTATAATAAGAGAAATGAACTGCACAAGTTCATTTCTTTCACCCCCCGTTCTCAATAGGAAAAGGAGATGATGTATGATGAAACGGGCAGCAAGAGTCGCGGCACTGGTCTTCACGTTGATGCTGGCGATATCCTCGATGACCTTCGCCATGTCAAAAAGCACGATCAGCGAGAGCACCTTCCAGAGTCATGTGAAAGCGGCGAAATTTGCCATCTTCGTCAAGGACGGCAGCACGATCACGATGTACGAGGCGAGTTCTCCGTCGTCTGCGGCAAGTGAGTTCAGGAGCGCGCTGCCGAGCGGCAGGCACACGGTCTACACGGGAAACATCGCGGTGCGCGACTACCTTGAGGAGTACGGCTACTACGACGACTACTACAACGGCGCGGATATCGGCGGCGGTGTACGCGCCTATATGTTCACCGCATGGGAGAAGATGTGATTCGGTCTTTCGTGCAATGAATTGCGTTTAACAAAAGGAAAAGCCCGGTGTCTGCTGTGCTGCAGATGCCGGGCTTTTCTTCAATTTTCGTACAGCCAGATGGAGCGGATGCCGGGGCTGTGCTCGGCGCAGATGTAGAATGCCAGCCCTGCACTGTCGCCGTCGTAGAAATAGCCGCAAACGGGCGGTGCGTTGTGGCTGCATTTGGGCTTCGGCAGGTAGCCGTATGCCGCCTCTAAATCCTCCTTCGTGCTGTCGAGGCGGATGCCGCGCGGCGTCTCGAAGCTCTTTGCTTCCTCCGACGGCGCATATATGTAGTCGTTCACATCGTTGACGCCGAGGAATACCATGTTGACCGTGTAGTCCTCGCCTTCGCTCTGGCGGAATTTCACGCGAAATGTATCGCCGTAGTCATAAATACGTACGGCGTATCTGCCCTCCATGCGATCAAGAAAGTCGGCGGGCTCTCCGCAGAGCGCTTCCACCTCCTCGATCGTCATGCCGATACGGATACCGCCTAGCGCCATGTCCTCATCGGGCAGTTCCGTCGCCGCACAGAGATGCACGGGCAGGAGCAGGGCGCAGAGAAAGAGCGCGTACAGGATTCTTTTCATAATCTCCTCCCTCCTTATATAATCTTAGATTTTCTCCAAACAGCTCCTTTCTACAGTGAAAAACAGCGACTACTCTCTCATATAAATTCTAGCATATTTTGTTGGACTTGAAACTGTCATTTGTGACAGGGTAAAACGTTATATTTTTTCGGAATCGGCAGCGAGCGAAGGAGCGCGGCTTTCCGCGCTCCTTCGCTCGCTGCTCTTGTCGCCCTAAAATCTTTATAGTATAATCAAGAAAAAGAAGGAGCCATCTCATGAAAAGCGTGAAACGTACTTACAAGGACTCACTCTTTCGCGATATCTTTCGTCATAAGGCTCGCTTAGCTGCGATTTACGATGGGCTGTTCGATGAACCTGTGGAAGCGCAAGACATTGAGCTTGCCACTTTAGACTGGACGTTTTTTACGGGCGTCAGGAACGATGTCAGCTTTCTCGTGCGTCAGCAGCATATCGTTGCGTCCATACTTAGTGAAAACAACCTTCGCAAATCTCATGAAAGAACAGGTGACCGACCATGAGTCTTGATGGCTTCTCCACACAGCCGCTCGTCAAGGAGCTGCGCGCCGCCCTCGTGGGCGGACGCATCGACAAGATCACACAGCCGCATAAGGCTTCCGTCTTTTTGAGCATCCGTCAACCCGGCAGGAACCACCTGCTGCACATCGCGGCAAACCCACAGGCAAGTGCCGTCTTCCTCGCAGAAAAGCAGCCGGAAAATCCCGCCGAGCCGCCGCTCTTCTGCATGGTTCTGCGCAAGCAGCTCGAAGGCAGCCGCATCGCCGACATCCGCCAGCACGCGCTCGACCGCATCATCATGCTCGACTTCGATGCCCTCGCCGCCGGCGGCAAGATCGTCACGAAGTCGCTCATCATCGAGCTCATCGGCAAATACAGCAACATCATCCTCGTGCAGGACGGCATCGTCATCGACGCACTGCGAAAGGTCGGCTCGGCGAACAGCCGCACGCGCCTCCTCCTGCCCGCGCGCGAATACGCGCCGCCGCCCGCGCAGGAAAAGCTCGACCCGCGCACCGCGACGCCTATCGCCATCGTCGAGCGCCTCGCCCAGGATCCTGCGGCGACGCTCTACAAAGGGCTCCTCGGCGCCTGTCTGGGCTTTGGTCCAGCGAGTGCACGCGAGGTCATATTTTCTGCCGGGCTGCCCGAAAAAATGCTCTGTGCAGACCTCGACGAAAAGGATAAGGAAGCAATTTCGCAAGCTCTCAGCGAAATTTTCCACGCCTGTATGGAGGAAGAGTCGACACCATGCCTCATCTCGAACGCGAACAACAAGGTGCTCGCGACCTCGTCCTTCCCCCTCCACTATTTCCCCGCCGAAAGCATCACACTCACCTTTTCGAGCATCAGCGAAATGCTCGAAAGAGCCACATTCCTCACAGGCATCTACACGCCGCCCGAAAAGGAGCGCCTGAAGAAATTCGTCAAGACCGAGCTCGCGCGTGCCGAAAACAAGCTCGGCATCCTGCAGGAAGAACTGCGCCAGGCGGAAAACGCCGAGGACTACAAGATTCGCGGCGATAACCTCATGACGTATGCGCACCTCTACGAGGATCACGCCGACGCCTCGCTGACCGTCGCCGACATTTACAGCGAAGCGGGCGAAACGATCACGCTGCCGCTCGACCAAAGGCTGACGCTGAGCCAGAATATGCAGGCGTTTTACCACAAGTACGACAAGCTCAAGCGTGCCCAGAAGCTCCTCGACGAGCAGATCGCCCTTTGCAGTGAAAACATCCGCTATCTCGCCAGCGTTGAAAGCTCCCTCACAGCCTCCTCCACTTTGCCCGAGATCGAAGAGATCAAGGATGAGCTCATGCAGAGCGGCTTCCTCAAGGAAAGCACGAAAAAAAAGCGGCAGGACAAGCCTTCCGCTCCCTTCCGCTTCATGACCGAGGACGGCAAAATTATCCTCGTCGGCAAGAACAACTACCAGAATGACCGCCTGACCTTTCACATGGCGGCGCCCGATGACCTTTGGCTGCACGCCAAGGACATCCCCGGCTCGCACGTCATCCTGCGCCTCGACAGCGAAGAGCCGAGCGAGGAGAGCCTGCACGGTGCCGCCCTTCTCGCCGCCCACTTCAGCAAGGCGCAGGATTCATCGAACGTGCCCGTCGACTACACCTATCGGCGCTATGTGAAGAAGCCATCGGGCTCTCGTCCGGGCTTCGTCATCTTCACGCACCAAAAGACGCTCTATGTGACCCCGACAGCAGAGGAAACGGCAAAGCTGCTGCAAAGAGAACAGCGCTGAGAGAGCTTCCTCAAAGCCCGCCCGTCGAGCCGAAACCGCCCGTGCGCGCCTCGCCCCTGCCCGCTTCGTCATCATCGGCCGTCAGATACTTGTAGAAGATGCCCTGCGCGATGCGCATGCCCTTTTCCACAGGAAAGTCCGCCTGCCCGAGGTTCAGGATCGCCACCATGATGTGCCCCTCGTTCTCCTCGTTGCCGTAATAGTCCGCGTCGATGATGCCCTGCGCGTTGACGAGCATGAGCTGGGATTTGAGCGAGATGCCCGAACGGATGTGCAGCCCGAGGTACTCATCCTTCTGCATGTACGCCTTGAGCCCCGTCGGCACGAGCGTCACCTTGCCGCGCGGCAGGAGGCAGTCCTCCGCTGCCGCGAGGTCGTAGCCCGCGCTCGCCGCCGTCTTGCGCTGCGGCAAAGAGAGCCCTGCCGCTTTATATGCCCCAATGATTTCAAAGCCACGTTTTCGCAAAATATTGTCTCCCTTCACAAAAAAGCCTCTCCCAGCTGCGAGGGCTGCATTTTATAGCCGGCTCTTTTTGTATAACCTTCATAAAAAGAAAGCCTTCTCCCCTTTTGCGAGAGAAGGCCTTTTTCGTACCGCACTCACTTTTCCAGACCGTTGGCGGGCGCGAGCTTCGTCGCGGCAATCGTCGATATGGCGTGCTTGTAAACGAGATTCTGCTTGCCCGCCACTTCGAGAATCACCGTGAAATTATCAAAACCCTTGACGTAGCCCTTCATCTGGAAGCCGTTGAGCAAATGGATGCTGACCGCCGTGTTCTCCTTGCGCATCTGATTCAGGAAATTATCCTGCAGGTTGAGCGGTTTGATCGGCATGGAATGACCTCCTTCATTAAAATCCTATTCAGATATTGCACGTTCCTGCGCTTTGCAAACTACACGCACAAACGTCCAGTTTGTGGACATTGTGTACCGCCCCTACATAAAAACTGGCGGCAGACTTGTCCTCTCGGGATTTCATGCGAAAAATCTCTCTATATCCTTGATAATGCGCGCGAGAAGCACCGCTTCCTCCTGCTCAGCCGTGTACCAGTGCACATACGGCATCTTGCGAAACCATGTGAGCTGGCGCTTGGCGAAATGGCGCGTCGCCTTCTTGATCTCTGATACAGCCGTCGATAAATCCGTGCGCCCGGCAAGATAGGCGCACATCTCGCGATAGCCGATGCCCTTCATCGCCTGACAAGAAGCGGGTACGCCCGCTTGCAGGAGACCCCGCACCTCTTCGACGAGCCCCGCCGCCAGCATCGCCTCTACGCGCTCTTCAATGCGCGCGTAGAGCTCCTGCCGCTCACGCCAAAGGCCAATGACGTAGGCGTCGTAGAAGAGCCCGCCCTCCCCTGCCGCACGCTGCTCGGAGATATGCTCGCGCCCTAAGGACGCGACCTCCAGGGCGCGTACGACGCGGCGAAAGTCGTTGACGTGCAGCCGCGCCGCCGCCTGCGGATCGACCTCGCGCAAAAGCTCGTGAACGAACGCCTTGCCCTTCTCCTCTGCCAGCGCCGCCAGGCTTTCGCGGTACGCCGCATCACCCGAAGTCTCGTTGAAGATATATCCCTCGACGAGTGATTTGATGTAAAGCCCCGTGCCGCCGACGACGAGCGGCAGCTTGCCGCGCGCCGCAATGCGGTGAATCTCCTCGCGCGCGAGCCGCTGAAAGTCCATCACGTTGAAAGACGATGCGGGCGCTAGAATGTCGATGAAGTGATGCGGTACGATCGCGCGCTCCTCGCGCGTCGGCTTCGCCGAGCCGATGTCGAAGCCGCGGTAAAAGAGCATTGAGTCGCCCGAGACGATCTCCGCGCCGAGCCTTTCGGCGAGTGCCAAAGACAGCGCCGTCTTGCCGACAGCCGTCGGCCCAAGGAGGACGACGAGCCGCTCTTTTTTCATGCGAGCTCCAGCGACTCACCGGGCGCCACGATATGCACGGCAGCGCGCGTCATGCCCTCCGTCACTTCCTTGTATTTCGCCGCCTCCTGCGCGATGACGGGCCAGGTGTTGTAGTGAATCGGGATGACGTTCCGCGTGTTGAGCCACTGCGCGGCGAGAGCCGCATCTTCCAGCCCCATCGTATAGTTGTCACCGATCGGCAGAACCGCATAATCGAGCGGATCCTTCTGCCCGATGAGCTTCATATCGCTGAAAAGCGCCGTATCGCCAGCAAAGTAGATATTGAGATCGCCGATGTGGATGACGTAGCCGCAGGCAATGCCGCCCGCCACGCCCGAGCTGTGCAGAGCCAGAGTCATGCGCACCTTGCCGAACGGCAGCTTGACCGAGCCGCCGATGTTCATGCCGTGCGTCTTGAGTCCGTCCTCCGCAGCCAAACAGACATCGAGCACCTCCGGGATGCCGAGGATCATCGCACCCGTGCGCTTGGCAATCGCCGGCGCGTCGCCGAGGTGGTCGCCGTGCGCATGCGTCAGCAGGATGTAGTCGCACGCCACCTCGTCTGCCGTAATCGCAGCGAGCGGATTCCCCGTAAGGAACGGATCGGTCAGAACCTTCGACGTGCCGTCGTCGAGCAAGAACGAAGCATGTCCATAGTATGTATACTTGATCATCTTCTACAACTCCTCTCATCGTTTTATTGTTCAGCAGAAAAAATCTATATATTGTATAATTAAACAAAAAGGGAGAAAAACCTTCCTGACGAAGATGATATTTAAGGAGGAAAACCATGCACGCCAATGAATTTTCCCTGCCGCAGGGCACGGTTGCCTTTTCCCGGGCGCTTCCCGAGCACATCTACACCCTAATCACAGGCGGCCGGGCGCCTGCCGCTGACTGGCTGGCAAAGTCTCTGCGCGGAGAACTTTGGGCGATCGACCACGGCGTCGACCTCTGCTATGCGATGAAGCGCGTGCCCGACTTCCTGCTCGGCGATGCGGACAGCGCCTCGGCTGCCGCGTGGGATTGGGCGCTCGCCGCGGGCGTAGCGAGCGAGCACTTCAACGCCAAGAAGGATCTCACGGACACGCAGCTCGCTCTTTCAAAGATCAAAGCGTCTTCGCCCGCCGCCTTCGTCCTACTCACAGGAGCCTTCGGCGGCCGCTTCGACCACGCCATGAGCACCATTTTCTCCTGCGCTTTCAGCGGCATCCCCATGATCCTCGCAGATGAAAAGGAAGCGTGCTTCTTTCTGCACGAGACGGACAGCCTTTCCTTTACGGCTCTGAAAAAGCCAAAAGCCATATCGCTGCTCTCCCTGACCGGCGAGTGCCGCGGCATCTTTATCGACGGCGTGGAATGGCCGCTCGAAGATGCTATCTTGCGCCAGGATTCGCCCTACGCCGTGAGCAACGAGCTTGCAGCAGGCAGCTCCTCCTTCCGCGTGCGCCTACACGAAGGAACGCTCGCTATTTATCTCTATTGGCAGTAACGGCGAAAGCCGCGCCGCGTGCCCACCGCTTCGTAGAGGATGAGCGCCGCCGCCGTCGAGACATTGAGGGATTCCGCCTTGCCGAACATCGGGATGAAGAGCTTCTGCCCTGCCATGCGCCGCACCGTGTCCGATACGCCGTTCCCCTCGTTGCCGAAGGCGAGCGCGAGCCTGCCGCTGTAGTCCGCCGCATGATAAGGCTCCGCCCCCGCATCAAGGTCAGCGGCGAAAAGCTTCATGCTCTCTTGCTGCAAAAACTCTGCCAACACCTCGCGCGATACATTCCGCACGATAGGCACATGAAAGACAGAGCCCATGCTCGCGCGCACGGCTTTCGCCGAGAGGACATCGATCGTATCCTCCAGACAAATGACGGCATCGGCGCCCGCAGCGTCCGCCGTGCGCACGATCGTCCCCGCATTGCCCGGATCCTGCACGCCGTCGAGCACGACGGCAAGAAGCTCCGACCTTTCTCGGAGCGCCGCAAGCTCTGTGCAGCGCTCCTCCAGTACGAGCAGGATGCCCTGCGGCGTATCGGTGTCGCTGACCTTTTTGTAGACCTCACCCGTCACTTCATAGAGCGGGCAGCGCGTTGCAAGCTGCGCAAGGATGCACTGCACGCGCGCCTCATGCGCCGCCTCGGCGGTGACGAGGCAGAAGCGCATCGTCCAGCCCGCGGCCGCCGCCATCTCGACGAGACGCACGCCCTCCGCGACAACAACGCCCTCCGCCCTGCGACGCCTGCCGCTCTTCAAGCTCGCGAGCCATTTGATGCGCTTGTTCTTCGGGCTTTCAATCTTTTCCATCGTTGCCTCCACGAAAATCGTACAAAAAGGGGGAGCCATAAAAGCTCCCCTTTTTGTACGATTTCTTACTGATTTTCCTTGGCGATGGCGACGAGCTGAGCGAACGCCTTCTCATCATGCACGGCGAGGTCGGCAAACATCTTGCGGTTGACCTCGACGCCTGCCTTCGTCAAACCGTTGATGAGGCGGCTGTAGGAAATGCCGTTCATGCGCGCAGCCGCATTGATGCGGGCGATCCAGAGCTTGCGGAACTCGCCCTTCTTCGCGCGGCGATCACGACGCGCATAGTAGAGCGCCTTCATGACCGTCTCGTTCGCCTTCTTGAACTGCTTGCTCTTTGCGCCGCGATAGCCCTTGGCGAGCTTCAAAATCTTCTTATGGCGGCGATGCGCCGTAACGCCGGATTTTACTCTTGGCATATCTTATTCCTCCATATCTTCGCTCGAATATTACTTGTTCAGCATATCGCGCACGCGCCTGTGATCCGCGGCGGAAATCAGCGTCGCCTTGCGCAGATTGCGCTTGCGCTTCCTCGTCTTCTTCTCGAGGATGTGGCTCTTGAACGCCTTGTTCCGCTTGAACTCACCGGAACCCGTTATCGAAAAGCGCTTTGCAGCGGCTCTGCGTGTCTTGACCTTTGGCATGATTATTTTCCTCCTTTAGTTTGCGCTTTCGGGGCAAGGATCATCGTCATATTCTTACCCTCCAGCTTCGCATCGCGCTCAATGGAAACGAGCTCCTTGAGCTGGGCGGACACTCGGTTCAGCACCTCTCTGCCAAGCTCCGGATGCGACAATTCGCGGCCACGGAACATGATCGTGACCTTGACCTTGTTTCCTTCTTCAAGAAAACGAAGAGCATTCTTGAGCTTCACGTCAAAATCATGCTGCTCGATGTTCGGACGCAGCTTGACCTCCTTGATCGTGACGATCTTCTGCTTCTTCTTCGCCTCTTTCTCCCGCTTCTGCTGTTCGTAGCGATACTTGCCGAAATCCATGATCCGGCAGACAGGAGGCTTCGCTTTCGGCGCAACCTCGACGAGATCGAGATGCTGCTC
>CAMURM010000040.1 GCA_947097535.1 uncultured Selenomonas sp. | reverse complement strand
CCCTGCTGAATCAGGCGATGGCAGCCGCGGCTCGTCGCCGAGTAGATGCTGCCCGGCACGGCAAAGACATCGCGCCCCTCGCTCAGAGCGAACTCCGCCGTGATCAGCGAGCCGCTCCGCTCCGCCGCCTCGACGACGATCGTGCCGCGCGCAATGCCGCTGATGATGCGGTTTCGCGCGGGGAAGAACGCCGCGAAGGGCGCCGTGCCCGGCGCATACTCGGAAAGCACAGCGCCCCTTTCGGCGATCTCCGCCAAGAGGCGCGCATTCTCGCGCGGATAGGCGACGTCAACGCCGCAGCCGAGCACGGCGACCGTCGCGCCCGCCTTCAGCGCGCCTCGATGCGAAGCCGTGTCGATGCCGCGCGCCGCGCCGCTCACGACGACAAAACCGCGCTCGGCAAGACCGAGCGCGATGTCCTCCGCCGCCCCCTTGCCGTAGGCGCTCGCATGGCGCGCGCCTACCATGGCGACGGCACTGTGCGAAAGGCAGTCGAGTGAGCCGCGGCAAAAGAGCGTCTGCGGCGGGTCGTAAATCTCCCGCAGGAGCGCAGGATACGCCTCGTCTGCAGGCGAAAAGAGCGCGATGCCGCCCTTCTCGCAGGCGGCGGCGATCGCCTCGGGCAAGCCCTCGTTCCTGCGGCAGAAATCGTGCAGGGAAGCGGCGCGCTCGGGCGAAAGATGCGCCTCACGAAGCGCCGCAGCGCCTGCCTGCCAGGCGGTTTGCGCCGTGCCGAAAGCACGCACGAGGGACGCCGCCACGCGGCTCCCGACGCCGGGGGCGCGGCAGAGAGCCGCCAGGAAAAATCGCTCCAAAACGTCCCTCCTCTCCGCTTTTTCAGCTGCAAACAGGCACGAAAGCCCTGCCCCACACCGCTTTACGCCTTGCGCGTAACCTCGACCTCGACGTAATCGAGCGGGCCATGGATGAGCACGGCATGCTTGCGGACGCGCGTCGTGACCTCGACGATCTGCGGGAACTTCTGCAAGATGCGGTCGCCCGTCTTTGCCGCGAGCGTCATCAAGAGGTTGACCTTCGTCTCCTCCACAGTATCCTGAATCAGCGGATAGACCGATGCCGCGTCGATGGCGCCGTCTTCGATGCGATCCGTATCGCAGGCTCTGTCGTCGCGCGTCACCATCTCCACATCGACGTTGAGCTTCGCGCCCTGCTCCTTTTCGTATTCATAGACGCCCTGAAAACCGTAGAACATCATGTTCATCATCTTGATCTTTGCCATACGAATCCACTCCTTCTCCTGTTCTAAATCCCTAAAAGCGCGAGTATGTCGCGCGCGAGGACATCGAGCCCCCACGGCTGACGCATGAGCACAGCAGCCGCTGCGCGGTACTGCGCGAGCGTCGCAAAGAGCAGCACGTCCGTGCGCTCCTCGCTGAGGTCGACCGCATGGCGCGATACGGCGGCGTCCGCCCCCTTCGAGAGGAAGGTCTGCTTGACGACATTCGCCGCCTTCGTCGGCAGATCGTGCACGCGGATCACGCAGAACACAGCCTTGTCACGCATGATCGCGACGCCCGCCTCCGTGCAGCCGATCTCACGCATGGCCGCGGCCGCCGCCTCCCGGCTCCAAGGCTCCATGCGCTCAAGCACAAAGCTTTTTCGCTCCATGAAATCCCCCCTTGCGCTTCATTTCCTCTCATTGTATCATAAAGGGAAAAGAAACGCGAGGTGAAATCCATGAGCGACATCTTCCTGCTCTTCCTCATATTTCTCATGCTCGCCTACACATTCTGGGACGAGCTTTTTACGAGGTAAGAATTATAGGAACGATCCTGCTATACGATGCGGAAGAGGTGAACCATCTTTTCGACAGATAACATCGCAGACGATCTGCTCCATAAATTTGAGTTTTACAGCTATGGGCATGCTCTTGAGATACTCAGCCAATCCTTCCCCACAGAATGGAAAGGAAAAAAATATCAGACCATTTATGCAGATCCGCCTTGGCAATTCCAGAATCGCACAGGAAAAATGGCGCCGGAGCACAAGCGTCTGCATCGCTACGCCACCATGACGTTGGACGAGATCAAACGCCTGTCTGTGCAGGACATCTGTGATGAAAAAGCCCATCTTTACTTAATATAGCGGCTTCCACTATCGGCATTGTATAAATCGCCACGCATCCTGTAGAATTAAGGCAATCCAAGGAAACACCGTTTTACAGCGTGCTCATACAAACGATAGAAAGAAGTCCTGCATATGGACGGCTTCGAGCTCACGGGTCACACCGCGCAGAACTCGCCCGACGAAGCCAAAACCGCGCTCTATGCGTGGCTTGAAAAACAAGGGTATTAAGATACGGCTTTGCATAAGTCGCCGCGAAAGATCGACGGCTTATGCAAAGGGCTGAAATAAAAGAACCGAGCCTTGCGGAGATGGGCATCTCTGCAAGGCTCGATTCTTTGTTTCTAACTGTCGTAAGGAATTATTCCACTGAAGTATATTCTATATCAATATTCCTCACTGTTATAAATTTGCAATGTATTTTGAGGAAAATCATTGCATAAGAGCCAATATCTGATCTTCACCCCATAAATCATTGGCAAAGACAGAAACATCCTCCTTATGTTTGCGAATTATCCTGCGAGGTTCCATTGTATTGTCGTAGACATGCAGAATATCACATATTTTCAGCAATTCTTTTATATTTCCGAGAGACTTCTTGTATCTGGAAATAATCTTTTCTTTTTCTACGTCATGCCCACCTTGTGCGACTCTGGTTTGAACTCTGGCCACATTAATAAGAGGATCTACCGTCAAGACGAAGATACATTTTATAAAGTACCCCTCAGATTTAGCCTTGCGCAGTATATCCAGCTTGTATTCTGACGACAATACAGTTTCAAAGGTAAGATCATTTTTGCTAGCGATAGCTTCATAACGTTTTTTATCTACCCAACGGGCTGCTTCAGCATTGTCCATTCCAGTTGCGGCAACAACATCGTCAGCGTTTGTATACTCGCCAATTTTCTCGAAATATTGTATGAATGTACTTTTTCCCGAGCCATTTGGCCCACCGATGACTAAAATCATTGGTTTCTTAATCGACATATTGTATGTTCCCATCAGCATATTCTACAAAAGCTCTCTTTGTTGCTACATCATATTTAGCTATCGGTTTTTTACATATCTTAGCTTTATCAATAGCCGATTGTACGGCAGCTGCCGCACGTCTGTCCATTTCAATATCATTACTGCTGATTACTTCACAATGGAGTGACAAATCGTCGCCAGAAATAACCTTGACAGTCATATTGCCAATTCTTTTTATATTGGCTTGCATTTTAATCACTCTCTTTTCAGAAATATACATTTTCATAAAACTATGCTCTGCATTTATTATAAATTATTTGCGTACGATGTCAAGGCAAAGTAAACTACACGCACAAACGTCCACTTTGTGGACATTGTGCGCCGTCCTTACAGAAACCTCGCCAATCGGTCTGCGCCCTTCGGGCTTGACCTCTTGGGGTTTCTTGGTAAAAAGGACTGTGCGCGAACGAATCTCACGCACAGTCCACGTTTTCTCAGGTTTACAGCTTCGTGATGTCCTTGCCGAACCACTTTTCCGAGATCTTCGCCATCGTGCCATCGGCGCGCATCTCGTCGAGGACTTTCTGCATCTTCTCCTTGAGCGCCGTATCGTCCTTGCGGTAGGCGACGCCGAACTGCGTCACGGGGCCGACGTGGCCGTCGAGGGCGGCGATCTTGTCGGGATGCTTCGACATGTAGTAGCGGCCGATGATCTCATCGCAGACGATCGCATCGACGCGGCCATTTTCCAGATCCATGAACGCCGACAGATAGTCCGCGTACTTCTTCACGTCCTTGTAACCCGTCGTGTCCTTATGACCGTCCACATAGTCCTCCGCCGTGCCCGAGGCGCTCTGCGTCGCGACGATCTTGCCCTTGAGGTCGTCTTCCTTCGTGATCGACGCATCGTCAGCGCGCTTGAAGATCACCTGCTGATCGTTCATGTACGGCTCGGAAAAAAGCAAATTCTTCTTGCGCTCTTCCGTGATTTCCAGACCGTTCCACAGCGCGTCAATGCGTCCGCTCTGGATCTCGGCCTCCTTGCTTGCCCAATCGATGCCCTTGAATTCAACTTCCGTGCCGAGGCGCTTCGCCGCTTCCTTCGCGAGCTCCACATCAAAGCCCGTGATTTCGTTCTTCTCGTCGAGGAAGCCCATCGGCGGGAAGTTGTCGTCAAGACCGATGACGATCTTCTTCGGCGCTTCGCCCGCCGCCTTGTCCTTGTCGCCGCCGCAGCCCGCCATAAGACCTGCCGCCACGATGAGCGACAAACAGACGAATAAGATTTTCTTCAAAGTCAAGCACTCCTTTTCTTCGTTAAAGTGTTATCGCGTTACTATTATACATGACCTTGCAGGATTTGCCAAGGGGAAATCGCAGCAAAACTTCACCGCTGCTTTCCTATACGCAAAATACCGCCGAGGAACATGAATTCATGCTCCTCGGCGGCACTTCTTCAAAATCGACGATGGACATACCATCAAGCCCAAAGGGCGCAGACAGATGCGGCTTTCATCGAGTCAGCACACATGCCCGCAAAGCGGACAGACATGTGCGCACATGGCTTACATGCTCTTCGAGAGCTTCTCGATATCGCCCGATATTTCCTTCGCCTGTTTCACCGATGTGTTGATTTCCTTCATATTGGCTGCCTGATTCTCAATGAGGAGATTGATCGAACGGATCTTCTCCTCGATGTTGACCGCTGCCTTTTCCATCGAGCCGAGGGCTTCGACGATCTTGCCCACCGCTTCCTGGCTGCTGTCGGCGAGCTTTCGCACCTCTTCAGCGACGACGGAGAAGCCCCGTCCTGCGTCGCCCGCGCGCGCCGCCTCGATGGAAGCGTTGAGCGCCAGGAGGTTCGTCTGCTTCGAGATGTTCATGATGAGCTCCGTCATCTTCAGCGTGTTCTCGGTCTGCGTGCGCGTATCCTCCGCCGCCCGCGTGATCTCCTCCTGCACGCCGGTGATCTCGACCGTGCGCTCCGTCGTCTCGCTCACGCGCGTCGTGATGGTATCGATCGAGTTGTAAAGCCCGTCCATGCGCGAGCCGAATTCCTTGTAGAACTGCTCCTTGCCGGTCTTCCGGAGCGTGATATCCTCGATGGCGCCGGCGACGAGGACGGGCGTGCCGTCAGCCTTCCGTATCGTCTTGCCCACGGCACGGAACCAAAGATAGTCTCCCGCCTTCGTCTTCAAGCGGTATTCAAGGTCGAACGGCGTCCTGCCGCTGTAATCCATGATATGATCCTGAAATGCCTGCAAGGTGCGCGCCTTGTCGTCCGGGTGCAGGCGATCCGCCCAGGAGTTCAGACGGTTCGGGAAGTCCGTCGTATTGGAAAAGCCTAGCAGGTGACGGAAACGATCCGACCACCAGAACTCGTTGTTCGGGTTCGTCGGGTCGTTGCCGACGACGCGCATGTTCCACGAGCCTTCCGCTAAGATGCTGTCGATCGCCTCGTAGCGCTTGAGCGTGTAGTCGAGGTATTCCTTGTTCTTGATCTCTTCATCAATATCGACGAAGACGCCGATGATTTCCTCGGGATGTCCGCTCTTATTGCGGACGACGTTGCCTGAGGCATGGAACCACTTGTAGCTGCCGTCGCGCACCTGCATGCGGTAGTTCACGTCGTAGGGCGTATTGCCGCTCAGATCCTTGATGCACTGCGTGAACGAGGCCAGCGTGCCGTCCACATCGTCCGGATGCAGGCGCGAGCTCCACGCCTCGATCGTGTTCGGGAAGTCGTTTTCATCGTGAAAGCCGACCATGCGGCGGAACTCATCGGACCAAATCGCGTAGGCTATGCTGAAGTCTGCATTGATCTTCATGTACCAAAGTCCCGAATGAACAGCATCGTTGATCGTGCGTATGCGGAACTTCTGATAGTCAATCTCCTCGTTCACCTTGTCGATGAGCTCATTGAGTGCATCTGCCCAAGGCTCTCGCGCATCGATCTTCGCAAAAAGCTGATTCTGCTCGTGTTTCCGTGCAATCCCGCGGATTGCAGCAGCCAAGTCCTGCCCGCCACTCGGAGCGGCCGCAGCCTTTTTCATGCCGAACATTAAAAATCTCCTCCAATTATACTAAACCTCAAGTACGTTCCAGATATTTTATTCCCTTAAGTTCTAGGATATATCTCTTTAGGCGGATTGTCAATTTCTTTTTTTGGAAAATCTTTCTTCTTTTTATAAAACTCGTCACCGCGCTCTTTGCCTCGATTTTCGCGCAGCTATGGCATTTCTCGCTGTAAACATGTATAATATCAGTATTGCTTTACATGAAGTCAATCATTGATAAAACATTTCTGGGAAATGCGGCGACCGTCGTGCTTCCCACACAGCAGAAAGGCGGAATCCTCATGCACATTTCGAAGAAGCTCAAGGCTCTCATCCTCGGCGCTTCCCTCCTGACCGCAAGCCTCGGCATCGCGGGCTGCGGCCAGAGCGCCGACACGAAGGAGATGAAGATCGGCGTCGTGCAGCTCGTCGAGCACAACGCGCTCGACGCGGCGAACAAAGGCTTCGCCGACGGACTCAAGGAGCGCGGCTTCGAGGAAGGAAAGAACATCTCCATCGACCGCCAGAACGCGCAGGCGGATCAGTCGAACCTCCAGAACATCGCGCAGCGCTTCGTCAACGCGAAGATGGCGCTCGTCTGTGCGATCGCGACGCCTTCCGCGCAGAGCATGGCGAACGCGACGCACGACATCCCCATCGTCGGCACGGCGATCACGGACTACGTCGGCGCCAAGCTCGCCGCCTCGAACGAGAAGCCCGGCGGCAACGTCACGGGCACGAGCGACATGAGCCCCATCAAGGAGCAGGTCGATCTCATGCTGAAGATCTGCCCCAATGTCAAGACCATCGGCATCATCTACTGCTCAAGCGAGGTCAACTCCGAGGTGCAGGCGAAGGCGATCACCGAGTACGCGGAGAACCGCGGCCTCAAGGTGCGCACGGCGACGATCTCGACCGTCAACGACATCCAGCAGGCGGCGAACAGCCTCGTCGGCGATGTCGACGCCTTCTTCGAGCCGACGGACAACATCATGGCCTCCGCCGTCCCGACGCTTCTTTCCATCACGAATCCGGCGAAGAAGCCCGTGTTCTGCAGCGAGGACAACTGGGTCAAGGCGGGGGCGCTTGCGACCTACGGCATCGACTACTACAAGCTCGGCGTGCAGACGGGCCACATGGCCGCCGACATCCTCGAAGGCAAGAAGAAGCCCGCTGACATGCCGATCGAGATGGCGAAAGAACTCAAAGTCAGCATCAACAAGAAGAACGCGGAAACGCTCGGCATCCAGATTCCTGCCGACATCCTGAAGGACGCGCAGATTTTCGAATAATCTCGTCGGACTTTCATCGTCCGCCGGTAATTTCATCAAAATCCGCAAAAGAGCTGCAAGGTCAGACATTCTCTTGCAGCTCTTTGTGCAAAAGGAGAACACTTCTCTATGGATCTCATCATCCCAACGATTTCACAAGGCCTCTTATGGGCGCTGCTCGCCATCGGCGTCTACCTGACATTTCGCGTGCTCGACATCGCCGACCTCACCGTCGAGGGCAGCTTCCCGCTGGGCGCCGCGACGGCGGCGAGCCTTCTCGCCGTCGGCACTTCGCCCCTCCTCGCCATCCTCGCGGCCTTCGTCGCGGGCATGCTCTCGGGCGTCATCACGGGACTCCTGACGACGAAGCTCAAGATCCCCGCGCTCCTCGCAGGGATTCTCACGATGATCGCGCTCTACTCCGTGAACCTTCGCATCATGGGCAAGGCGAACCTGCCGCTCCTCAATACAGAGACGATCTTCACGCAGGCGCAGAGCTTCGGCCTCACGCGCGAAGTCGCCGTGCTCGCCATGGGCTTCCTCGTCGTCGTCGTCATCAGCGTCGCCTGCTACTACTTCTTCGGTACGGAGCTCGGCGCGGCGATCCGCGCGACGGGCTACAACCCGCACATGATCCGCGCGAACGGCGTCAACACCGACATGACGATCATCCTCGGCCTTTTGCTCTCGAACGGCCTCGTCGCCATCTCGGGCGCGCTCGTCGCGCAGGCAAACGGCTTCGCTGACGTCGGCATGGGCGTCGGCACCATCGTCATCGGCCTCGCCTCCGTCATCATCGGCGAGGTGCTCTTCGGCACGCGCAGCTTCAAGAACTGTCTGCTCTCCGTCATCGGCGGCTCCATCGTCTACCGCGCCGTCATCGCCGTTGTCCTGGAGCTCGGCATGCCGCCCAACGATCTTAAGCTCTTCACGGCAGCGCTCGTCGCGCTCGCGCTCTCACTGCCTCTCATCCAGGCGCGCCTGCGCCGTGCGAAGGGGGGGCTTCGCTGATGCTCAAGATCGAAAACATCGCCAAGACCTTCAACCCCGGCACGATCACGGAGAAGTACGCGCTGAAAGGCGTCACGCTCCACCTCGCGCCCGGCGACTTCGTGACCGTCATCGGCGGCAACGGCGCCGGCAAGTCGACACTCATGAACTCCATCGCCGGCACCTTCCGCGTCGACGCGGGCAGCATCGTCATCGCGGGCACGGACATCACAAAATGGCCCGAGCACAAGCGAGCCAAGTACATCGGCCGCGTCTTTCAGGATCCCATGATGGGCACGGCGGCGGGCATGATGATCGAGGAAAACCTCGCCATCGCCGCGCGCCGCGGCACGGCGCCGCGCCTGCGCTGGAGCTTCTCCAAGGCGCAGCGCGAACAGTTCCGCGAGCTTCTGGCGGGGCTCAACCTCGGGCTTGAAGACAGGCTCGAATCCAAGGTCGGCCTGCTTTCGGGCGGCCAGCGCCAAGCCCTGACGCTCCTCATGGCAACGATGGCAGAGCCGAAACTCCTACTCCTCGACGAGCATACGGCGGCGCTCGACCCCAAGACGGCGGAAAAAGTTCTCGACATCACGAAGGACATCGTGGAAAAGCGCCGGCTCACGACACTCATGATCACGCACAACATGAAGGACGCACTGCGTCTCGGCAACCGCCTCATCATGATGCACGAAGGAAAGATCCTCGTCGACGTCAAAG
>CAMURM010000039.1 GCA_947097535.1 uncultured Selenomonas sp. | reverse complement strand
GGAGTCGCGCGGCTCGATGTATACGAACACGCTCGTCCTTGCGGGCAGCGGCACGGCGGCGGTCGGCGCGGGCGTCTCGGTGACGACCGCCCTCGGCAGCACGCGGGCGGAACTTTCGGGCGGTCAACAAGATGTCGGCGGCGCAGAGGTTCGTGCTGCGTCGAAGAACAAGGTGCTGACCATCGGCATCGGCGGCGCAGGCGCGGGTACTGCCGGTGTGGCAGGCTCTGTGGCAGTCAACGTGCAGAATGGCGAGACGACGGCGAAGATCACGGGCGGAGCGCAGCTCGACGCAGCGCATGACGTGGTGGTCGCGGCAACATCGGATCGCGCCGTCGATACCTATGCGGGTGTTCTTTCTGCTGCCGGCGTTGGCGCAGCGGCGGGACTTTCGTCTGTCGTCAACACGATCAAGACAACGACGAACGCCCTCGTCGAGGGAAATGCGACGAAAAATGCGACGAAGGTCAAAGCGAATGCCGAAGCCTATGATACGGCGAAGGAAGAGATCGTATCGTCCGAAGTGCAGGACAAGGTAGCGGATAACGCGATCGTCAATGACTATGTGAACACGACATCGAACGTGCAGCCCGCCACCTATATCGAACGGCAGAAGACGGACTATCAAGGGGTCGCCGTCACAGCTTCCAGCACGAACAAGATCAATACGATTGCAACGAATGCCAACTTTGTCGGCGAAGGGGCGGCGGTCTCAGGAAATGTTGCAGTCAATACCATCGGCGGCGCGACGACGGCGATGGTGGACAAGGCGCAGATCGAAAGCGGGAAGGATGTCGCGGTCGCGGCGCATGATTACGCAAATAATTTCAGCTTCCTCGGCACGGCGGCGGCAGGCGGTCTGGCGGGAAGCGTGGGGCTGGCGAGCAACACGACGACGATCAACCGCGAAACGACCGCCACGGTTCAAGGACTTGGGCGGGCGGCGGACATCCGCGCACGCAATCTCCGCGTGGAGGCGCTCGCGAAGCACGGTGTCGCCAACTTTGACATCGGCATCTCAGGCGCCGCCGTCGGCGTCGCCTCGCTCAACGATGTGACACTCCTGAAGAGCAAGACGAAAGCGGGCATTTGGAACGCGAACGCCGTGCTCTCCGGCGATTTCTCTTTGTATGCCGATCATGATTCCCGTCTGCACGTCTTTACACTGGCGATGGGAGGCGGTGCTGTCGGGGCGGAGCTTGCGGTCGATGTCGTGAAAGGCGAGAGTGAGACGGAAACTGCACTGGAAGATGCGAAAATCTCCTTTACCGGGGATGGCACATCGAATGTATCCGTTCTGGCAAAGAATCATACGGAAAACCATTACAAGCAGCTGAGTCAGTCTGTCGCCGGAGTCGCGGCGGCGGGGAGCGTCGGCGTGTCCAATTTCAACGATACGGTGCGCACGCATTTGCAGAATGCGACGATCGGCGCAGCGGATCGGCGTGCGCGTCAGATCGACGTCAAGGCGGAAAATGATACGCTCGCAGAAACCCGCGCATATCAGGGGACTCTGGGACTTGCCAACGTCGGGGTCGGCGTCAACGTGGCGACGCTCGACAGCCAGACCGAGACGAGCATCAAGGGCGGCAGCCTTTTCTCGAAGGGCGATCTGACCGTTGCCGCCAACGAGCACCGCGACACCTCGCTCGATACGATGAACTTCGGGGTATCGGCGGGCGGCGCTGCGATCAATACCGCCGTGGTGACGGCAGGGCATGAAGTGGAAGACGAGTATAAAGCGACGGGAGGGAAAAAGGCAGACGGCAGCCGGACGACTGTGAATGCGAACGTCGGCAAAGCCTATAAAGATGCGAATGACGTCATCCGAAAGGGGACGCTCAAGAGCAAGGACACCTTCGGCGCGGTTTCTTCCGACGCCAAAGTCGTTGCGGCGGAGCGCGGCGGCAAGAAGTCACAGGTGTCGGCAAGCATCAAGGACGCGCACCTGAGCGCCGGAGAAAAGCTCTCCGTGACGAGTACAGAGATAAACAAACTCGACTTCCTCAGCGCGAGCGCAGGGCTTCAAGGGCTGCTGGCAAACGGCATCGTCTCTGTCGCCAACGTGGCGCGAAACGCTTTCCTTGATATCACGAACAGCAGAATCGAAGGGCGCTCCGTCGAAGCGGAAGCGAAGATCGGCGGCAAGGCGCAGATCAGCTCGCTGCAGGGTGGGATATCGCTTGCCGCCGCTGCAGCCGCCGTCAGCGTCAGCGACTGGGACGGCGAAGTGCGCACGCAGGTCGCGGGCGGCAGCCTTCGCGCGACGGACGGCACGATCACAGTCCGTGCGCGCAACGCGGCAAAGACAGAGACACAGGCGAAGGCAGGCAATGTCAGCGCAGCCGCCGGCTCCTTGATGGTGGCAGAGACGCACGCGCACGGCTCGACAGTCGTCGATGTAGGAAACGGCGGCGTCTTTGACGCAGGCAAAGAGAAGATCACGCTGGAAGCAAAGAACGAGGAAGAGCTTTCCTCCAAGACCGTCGTAGGCAATATTGCTTTGGGCGCGGGAGACATCAGCGTGGTCAAGGCGATGTTCGGCGCGGCGGGAAAGGCGGTGCAGACGACCCTTGCGATCGGCAGCGGCAATACCTTCCGCGCAGGAGCGATGGACGCTGTGGCACAGGCGAATCTCAAGAGCAAGGTCGATCTCGTGGGGGTCAATGTCGGCAGCATCGCTCTGGGGCTGAACAATGCGGACAGCGGCGTCTACAGCGACGTTTCCGTCACAGCGGGGAAAAACGTCTACGGAAGCAAGGAGCGGCGCATGGATTCGCTGCGCCTGCGGGCGGACAACATCGCCTCCCACAGCGTGACAGCGCAGACGGCGCACGAAGCGCTCGCCGCAGGTCTGGGGAACAACTGGGTGCGGGCTGCGGACGTCTTTCATACGACGGTGACCGCCGCCGGCATGGACAAGGCGAGCCGTCTGAAGGATGCGGCGATCGAAGCGGCGGCGAGAGCAGATGTGACAGCCTCCTCGACGAGCTTTGGCGGCGTTTCTGTCGGCGAAAACATCGCAGCGGCGGAACTCGACCAGTCGCTGACCTCGGATACGACGACCACTATTTCGGGGGAATGGGAGCTGGAAGGCGACCTCAAGGCGTCGGCGACGAATCACGAGAAGCTCAAGCTCAAAGCGGATACGAGCAGCGCGGCGCTCCTCGACGCCAGCGGCGCAGGTCTTTCGAGCATCGTGCGCCAGAAAGCGGTGCTCGATGTGAGCGGCGCGGCGATTCGCACGAAGGGCGCCCAGCGCTATACGGCGGGCAACCGCTTCGAGAACGAGAGCTGGATTTATTCCGGCGGCTATGGCGGGGTTGCCGGCGCTTCGGCAAAAATCACGCAGGATCGCGCCTACGAAGCGGCGATTCGTCTGCGTGGCTCCACGCTTGATGCCGATGGAGAAATCTCGGCGCAGGCGGCGACGACAGGATCGGCAGCGGCGAATCATGGGCTGTCGGCAGCCGGTGTGATGCCCACCACTGCCGCCATGTCCGACTTCAAGACGCGCTATGAAAACAGCGTGGAAGCGGCGGACAGCCATCTTGCCACGTCATTGGGCAAGGGCGGCGCGCAGGGAGGCGCCATCACGCTTGCAGCGGGAGACGACACGCTGCTCAACTATGCGACGACGGCGGACAACCAGTTCGGCGTCATGGGTTATGCGACGACGTATGTGGCGAATGCGCTCACGCGCAGCAATGATGTGCGCATTACAGGCAGCAGCGAGATTGCAGGCGGCGGCGCAGTGAACCTCTATGCGGGCAGAAATGCCGGGGGCGCGAAGAGCAACCTGCAGTTCAACCTGCTTTCCGACGTATACAACCGCGCACTCATTCCCCTTGACAATCGGCCGCACCTGCAAAGCAAGATTTCGCAGAAGAACACGGTAACGCTCGCGCAGGGGGCGAAGGTCTCATCCGTCGGCAATCTGAACTTTGCAGCGGACAAGGCGCAGGAAAGAATCGACCAGACGGCGCGGCGCTATACCTTCTATACGGGTTCGGACAACATGCCGCTTTCCACGACCGAGACAGGCGAGATGTCGGCGCAAAAAGAGTATGCAAACGGCGTCACGATTGACGGCAAGGCTGTGGCGGGACGCCACAACAGCACGGAAGTGGAAATCAGCGGCACGGTGAAGAAAAAGAGCGACGGCACGCTCGATTACAGCGGCGTCAAGATCACGGTCAGCGAAGGCAGCGGCGTGAGCGAAAAAGACTTCAAGCTCGGGACGGCAAAAATGGAGAACGGTCTCTGGGGGCAGTATCAGGATCTGTTGAAACGTCTGCGGGATTACCAGCCCGGCACTGCAGAATACAACGCCTATCAGGCGTCTCTCGCCAACCTTCTGAACGCGATGAAAGCGCAGGGGTTTGCTGCCGAGGAAGACATCAAGGATGCGAACGGTCAGCCGACCGGAAACAAGTCGGTCGTCGTCTATCACTATCTTTCCGTGCCTGCGGTCAAGACGCCCAACCTCACTGTGTCGGGCGGTCATGTGCAGATCGAAGCGGATCAGCTGAAAGTGAATGCGGGCGGCTCGCTCAGAGCGCAGGGCACGCCGAAGATCTCCATCCGCAACCATGCGCCCTTGCATCTGCTCGCGGGCGACGCCGTCATCAGTCAGTCGGGCGGCAAGGTCTACTATAACGGGCAGGATATTTCCCGGAAAGTGGGAAGCGGCGAAAAGGTCAGCGGAGTCGAAGGCATCGAGAACATTCATGCGGCTGCGGCGGCAGGAAAAACCGGCGTCATCGACATCCGTTCGACCCACGAAGGGATGGCCGGCGTCAAGCCGCTCATCGACCTGCAGGGGCGTGTGTCGGCGGGCGACGGCGACGTGCGCATCAAAAACGAGCATGGCAGCGTCCATGTGGAAAGCACGGCGGAAATCAGCGGCAGAAATGTCGAAATCACTGCCGCAGAAGGAGCCGTGGTGCAGAATAATCCCACAGGCGTCATCAATGTGGGCGGCGATCCCATCGTCCGCTACATGATTGACAAAGAAACGGCGGACAGAATCCAAAAGGCGCTGGACACTTACATGAAGAAGCATGGCAACAAGGTTCGGAAGGAATTCGCGAGCTATGACGACTACCGCCTCTGGGTGAAGTACAGTCTCGGCATCGACCTCCCCGCAGCGGCGACGAATGAGAAGGCGGGCATCCACGCGGGGCAGATGGTCTACATCAACGCCCATGAAGTGAACCTCAATGGGCTTGTGCAAAGCGGCTACAACTCCTATACGGCGGTTCTCGACGCGTCGCATCGAGCAAAAGTAGAGGCGATGGACAGCGCGTGGCAGCAGCATCCGCAGGCACTGGACGATGCCTCGGTGCGCGGCAATGAACGCTACCTTGTGCGCGAGGGCGGTGCCGTCTACGATACGACGGCAAAAGCGTGGAAATATCAAGTGGCTGTCTACTACAACCCTTCGACACGTCAGCTCTTGCTCGACTCGGTGAAGACAGACGGCGGACAGGTCTACATTTCCGGCAGGATGGGGAACACGGGCGGCGGACGCATCCTCGCAGCGGACGGCGCGGCAAAGATCAGCGCGGACGTCACGGCTGTGGATCGCGCACTCGCGCTTTCTTCCATCGAGAACAAGAACCGCGCCGGTTTCGTGCGCATCACGGACACGCTGCAGGGAAAAGTCTTCGAGTATATGAACGGGAAATCGCGCACATACGCCATCGGCAACCCGGGAAGCGTACAAGAGGCGCAAGGAAGCACATTCCAGTTCAACCCGAAAGCCGGTATCGCCTATCGCTGGACGGGCGGCGTCGCAACGGATAGGGCGACGACGAAATCCTATAAAGACGAAAGATATGTCGGCTTCATCCACTTCAAGTCGGCGCCGGAGATCCGAAACGAGGTGGAGGCAGATAAGATCCAAACGGTCGAAAGTTCCGAGCATAGGGGGGAAACCCTTGGGACGAGCAGCTTCTTTGCCAATTCTGATCAGAACAAACAATATCGAATCAGCGGTGCATGGCAGCAGCTCAGCAAGACGGACGGGAAGCTGACGCAGACGAAGGAGGAGCACGGTCTTTTCGGTCTGTTTCATAGCACTTACACCTACACATGGACGGAATACGAGGGCTCTTCCTCTACGAGCACCTACAGTCTCAAGGCAGACAATCCCGTCTCCGTCGGCTTTTTGACTGCGCCTGTCGGAGAGGCTGGCGTGGACATCAAATCCAAGGGTGATATCATGGTCGGCGGCGACGTCAAGGCGGCAGATAACACCTTTGTCAAACTGAGCTCCGAGGGCGGCAGCATCCGTGGCGGCGGGATTTTAAGAACCGACGATCTCACGGCACGGGCGGAAAAGGACATCGACTTGCAGCACGCCGCACTGGAACCGGGAAATCGTGCAAACGTGTTCCTCGCGAGTCACAAAGGCTCCATAGATCTTTCCTCCATGCAGGGCGATCTGGCGCTCAGGGCGCTGACAGGAGATGCAACCCGTATGGGAAACCATGCGGTCATCCGCGCGCGCGGCAGCCTGACGAACGCAGTGACGAACGGCGACAGTGTGCGGGCGCAGCGCATCGAGCTTTCGAGCGAGACGGGCGCAATCGGTACGGACGGCGACGCGCTGCGCGTCCGTGCGGGAACGGAGGCGCAGGGCGGCGAACCGTCGTCTGCCAGCCTCTCGGCGTCGGCGCGCGGCAATATCCATTTGGCACATGCTGATGACAGCGACGGAGACATGCGCATCAATCATATCGTGAGCAGCGAAGGCAATGTCACATTGGATGCGCAAGGGCATGACATCATCGCGGCGGATAGGCGCGAGCCTGCAGCAAATACGGCGGGGAGAAAAGCCCTCTGGGAGAAAGCGGGGCTTATTTCCTCTGCCGACAGCGCGGCAGGAAACGCCGAGGCTGCCAAGCTCGCGCGTGAAAAGCGGCAAAACGCAGCGCAGATAAGACTCAACCAGCTGGCAAAGAAGGACAGCACGAAACTGGCGGCTTACCAAAGCGCGGCGCAGGATTACAACAGCGACGCCGCCATGCAGAAAGTGCGCGGCGATTACATCAAAGCGATGAAAGCCGCCGTCACGGAAGAGGAGAGAAAGGCGGCGCGGGAAGCGTTCCAGAGCGCACGCCAAGCCTATTTCAGCGGCAAAGGATACACGGCGGAGGAAGGAAACGCCGTCGCGAATTATGCGGAAATCACGCGCACGGACAACACATACGGGTGGTCGAAGAACCAGCTTCTCTACGCTATGGAAGATCGAATCGTCAACAGCCGTCCGGGTGAAGTGAACCTTCAGAAAACGGCGAACATCAGCGGCCGCAATATCGTGCTGAACGCGAAAAATATCGGTGCGACCGGGGAAAAGACCATTTCGAAAGCGGACCTCACGCGCCCGGAAAACCTCAAGGTGCTCTCGGAAGCGCGAGCGGGCGATATCACGAAGAACTATGACGCAGCCGGCAATCTCGTCAGCCTGACAGTGCAGCAAAAGACACCGCTCACGGTGCAGACGGCAGCGGACGGCGGCGTCTCGGCAAACAGCACGGGACACGTCTATCTGGCAAGCACCGAGGGCGAGACGCTGCGCATCAAAGGCGGCATCAACGCGGGAGCGAACGAAGTCAAGCTGCTGGCAGGAAACGGCATCACGGCAGAAGGGCGCATCACGGCGAAAGACTTGACGCTCTACGGCGGCAAAGGCGACCTTGGCAGGAAAGGGGCTGAAATACAGACAAATCTGAGCGGCACACTTCGGGCGAACACGGAAGGGACCGTTTATCTGAAGCAGACAGGCACGCAGGCGCTCACACTCGGAGCTATCGCGGCAGGCAAGGACATCGACCTCCATGCAGCGGGTGCGATCTGCATGGAAGCGCCGCTCGGAGCAGCTGCATCCTATCTCAACGCTGGGAATCGCATCCGGCTCACGGCGGGCGGCAATATCGGCGCCGGTGGTGCAGCCCTGCGAATTTTGGGCAATGGAACGCCGATCGATGCCGAAGCTGCATCGGAAATCTCGCTCAAAGGAGAAAAGAGCGGCGATCTCGTACTGGGAACGATTCGGACGAGAGATGCGAACGGCACAGTGAATGTGACGCACGAAAACGGCACGATAAAACTCAGCAAAGGCGGCGATGCACCATCCTTTGCGGACGTTCGTGCGGACAAGATAAATCTCCGAGCCAAGAACGCCGACCTCACAGACGGCAGCTTGGAAGGAAAGACCGTCGTCGTTGAGGCGGCGGATACAATCACGCAGGCGAACACGGAGAAATCTGTCCTTCACGCATCTGAGAACGCGACCTTTACCGTCGGTACGACAGGAAAAGCCGGCGGCTCCATTCAGATATTGTCGGAGAAAAATACGTTCAGCAAGGCGAATGTGCGGGCGGCAGACGAAGCGGCAGGGCTTATGGGCAATGTCAACTTGGTCACAAACGCCGCGACGGGACTCACCGTGAGCTTTGGCGCGGGCAGCGCGGGGACGCTCAAAGTCAAGGGAATCGACGAGAATCGTTTGGATGTGCGCGTGAAAAATCTCGCGAAGAACCAATCCCTCACACTGGAAGGCAAGATCAAGACGATCGATGCGGGCATGGCATTTACCAGTGGGGGCAGTCTGACCGTCAAGAACGGCGCAGAGTACACGAGCGCTCGCAATATGGCGCTGGCAGCGCAGGAAGACGTGACGCTTGAAAACGGCGCGACGCTTGACGCTGAAGAAAGCCTGCTGCTCGAAGCAGGAAGAAGTGTCCTTGCCGCAGGCTCTTTGAAGGTTAAGGGTGGTATTCTGGCGGAAGCGAAGGCGGGCAATGTCTACCTTCATCAGACGGAAGCGCAAAACGGCAATATCAGAGCGCGCGCAGAAAACGGCAACATCACCATGGATGAAGTCCTGACGCACAAGGGCGGCATCGCAGCGGAAGCAAAGAAAGGCGACGTCGTTATCGGCACGGCAAAGGCGGAAAATGGCGTCATCGAGCTCAAGGCTGCAAACGGTAAGCTGACGGCGGAAGTTCTGCAAGCGAAGGAAAACATTGCCGCAGAGGGCAAGGATGTCGCGATGAAGCGGGTCACCGCCGAAAAAGATCTGACGCTGACGGCAGCGAACAAACTGACGACGGCAGATGAAGTCTCGGCAGCAAACATCACGCTGACGGGCGGCGACATTACGACGGCGAAGACGGTCAATGCCAGAAAAGATCTGACGATGACGGCGGCGAACAGCCTGAAAGCGGCAGATAAGCTGACGGCGGGCGGCAATATAGCTGCTTCGTCTGAAAACGGCAATATCGACATCACTGCAGCCGAAGCCAAGGG
>CAMURM010000038.1 GCA_947097535.1 uncultured Selenomonas sp. | reverse complement strand
CCCTGCTCCACGCTGCGCACCATGCCATGCGCAGGCCGCGCCGCAAGCTGCGGATACGCCTCGCCGATGCCCTGCGCCACGGCCTCGGGGCTGAAACCCGGCGCCGTGCGTATCAGCACGGAGGAAATCGCCTGCTCGGGCGCGATGCCCTGAAAGGGCGCGAAATCCAGAGCCGCCGCATTCTTCATCATCGCGCGGATCGTTTCCATATTCGTATAAACCGCCGTATCCATCCCCGTCCCCGTCGGGCTCAGACGTCCGACGACGCGGCACGGCGTGTTGTAAAACCGCAGCTTTCTGTCCTCGGGCACGGAAATGCCGCTGCCGACGAGGACGTCGCCGTAGCCCATCGCCTCTTCATAACGCTCACGAATCCACGGCTGGATCGTGAAGTCTGCCGCCGGATCGAAGCCGATCAGCTGCACCGCCACGGAGCAGCAGCCGGCGTTCGCCGATGCCAGAAAGAACTGCGGCGCGGCGCGCTCGACGCCCGGCAGAGCCGCAAGATTCGCCAGATACGACGCATCCATATAGAAATTGACGGGACGCCCCTGTACCAGTACGCCCTCCAGGCCTCCGTCCGCCTGCGCCGCCTTCGGCAGCACGAGGATATCTGCTCCCAATCGCTCCTGAAAGCGTCCCAGACCGTTTTGCAGGCTGGCTATGACGAGTGAGCCGCCGAAAATCGTCATGGCGAGAGCCGCCGCCACGAGTCCCAGAGAAAAAGCGCGCGAAGAATTTCTGCGGCAGTTTCTAAGCGCCAGAAAGCGTACGAATCCCATGTCAGTCCCCTTTCCTGTAGCGATACAGATCGACGAGCAAGAGCACAATCGTCACGGCGGAGATCGCCGTGACGCCAGGCTGCATCACCGTATGGCAGCGCATCGTCTCCATCATGCAAAGGTCGATCAGATGCCCCGGCAAAAGAATCGCCAGAACAGATACGGGAATCGATGCCAGCGCCAGCCCCGCCTTGATGTGCGCGCGAGGAACCGCCGCATGCAGCACGGCGATGATAAAGAGCACGGCAGACACGCCCGCGAGCGCCTCGCCCGCCCAGTGGCACACCATCCAATGCCCGTCCGCCTGTTGCCCGCACGGCGCCAAAAACGTACGCATGCCGACGAAAAAGATGCCGTTTACGAGCAGGAGCAAAATATCGGTGACGCCGACCTTCCATTTCTTCTTTCCCAAGAAAAACTCTCCCTTCCGCCAATCATTTCTTCTCATCATAGCAAAGTCGATAACGATTTTCAAGATATAGTCCTCTTCTCATGAGAAAATGCCCCACACACCCATGCACTTCGCCGCCTGCACATACAAAAATCCCCCGAACGGAACTCCACTTCCATTCGAGGGACACATCTGCAAACAGCTTTACGACTGCTATTCCTTCTTCTCCACTTCAGCGCTCGGCAGCAGATACTCGACCTTGATGCTCGCCATGGTATTGAGGTCGAGGAAATCTCCGTCCGTCGTCTGCACGATGGGGAGCGCGTTGATGCGCGATTCATCAAGGTAGACAATTTTTCCTACAGTGCCGTTGGACAGCTTGACCCAGTTGCCGTTAAGGGTATGAGAAATATTACGGATGAAGACGACGCCGTACTCTGGATCGAGGCGGCCGGCCACAAATTCATCGGCGAGAACGGCGAACACCTCGAAGGGCGAGCGCCTTTTCGCATAGAAGCGACGCGACGCCATAGCGTCGTATGTATCGAGGATGGCCAGTATGCGCGCAAACTTACATATGCCATCCTTCTTCATCTTCTGCGGGTAGCCCGAGCCATCGTTTCTCTCATGATGCTGCAGCACGGATTCCACGACCTGCTTGTCGAGCTGGAGCACGGAACGCGAAACGAGGTCGAAGCCCAGACGCGCATGCTTCTCCATAAGCCTGCGCTCCTCGGGCGTATAGCGCGCGATCTTCTTGAGGAAATTCGGCGCGAAGCAGGTATAGCCTATATCGATGAGAATGCCCGCGAGGACGAGGCGCTGCCTGTCCTGCACCGGCATCTTGAGCCACTGTCCCATGAGTCCTGCAAGGATCGCGACGCGCATCGTGTGGTGCAGCTGATATTCGCCAAGTGTTTCCATGTTGTAGATATGCGTGACCGCTTTGGCGCTGGAGCAAAGCGCCATCATGCTCTGCGCGAGCGTTTGCGCCTGCGCTGCATCGATGCGTCCGCGCGCGCGCACAGCATCATAAAACGCTCGCAGAGTCGTGAAGCACGCTTCATACTGCTCGATGTACGCTGCCTCAAGCGCCGATGTCTTGCGCGGCACGATGCCCGATGCCGACGGCGACTCGTGCCTCTGTTCCGCCGCAACGGCTTCTGCACTCCGGGCAGCAGACAAATCCCCGTCGCCTGGCGCTGCCGGCTGCTGCGGCGTTTCTTTCGCCTTTGCGGCGACTTCCTTCTTCGCCGCTTCCGCTGCTGCCGCCACCGCCGCTGCCGCACTCTGCTGCACGCTGCGCCACAAGATTTGTGCATCCGGTACCGCCTGCGACGATGCCTGTTCCTCCGACGGCGCTTCCGGCACATCCGGCTCCACGACGCGGACGAACAGGACGCCCCTCTGCTTCAAATACTCGATGCGCTGGCGGTCAAGCACCGTCTTCTCGCCCAGCAGGACGGACATATCCTCCGCGTATACCGTCCGACCGACGATCATGCCTTCCTGCAGCATATCGACCGGATACTTCTTCAACATCAGCTTGCACTCCCTTGCAGGACAATTCCTCGCTAAAATTCAAGTTTTCACCTGACGGCAAACTACACGCACAATGGTAAACTACATCAGGATTCCTGCACCTCATGGCTCGTGAGCAGGGACAAAATCTTGACACTGCTGTTCTTATTGAGATCGAGGAAGTCGCCTTTTATTGTCTGCACGACAGGCAAAGCATCGAGGCGCGACTCGTCGATGTAGACGATCTTGCCGACTTCCCCATCGCTGAGTTTGACCCAGCAGCCGTTCAAGGCCTGACAAATATGGCGGATAAAGGAAACGCCGTATTCCGTATCGAGTCGACCATGCAGAATATCATCGGCAAGGATCTTGAACACGTCGAAGGGGGAGCGCTTCCGCTTATAGGTGCGATTGGAGGTCATCGCGTCGTATATATCGACGATGGCAAGGATGCGCGCGAAGCCGCAAATCTGCTCCTTCTTCAGTCCGGCAGGATAACCCGAGCCGTCGTTTCTTTCATGATGCTGCAGCACAGCGCCGACGATCTGTTCATCCGCCGCAAGCGCCGAGCGGGCAAGAAGCCCATAGCCCAGGCGCGCGTGTTTCTGCATGAGCCTCCGCTCTGCCGAGCTGTAGTATCCCTGTATTTCGAGAAACTCTTCGGCAATGCGCGTCGTGCCAATGTCCAAAAGGAACCCCGCCATGATGAGACGCTCCCGCTCCGCAGCGCGCAGCTTGAGGAACTGTCCCATAAGCCCCGCCAGGATGGCGACGTGCATGTCGTGATGGAGGCGGTACTCCTCCGTCACTTCCATATCGTAGAGCTGCACGATTGCCTTCACACTCGGACACAGCGGCAGGAACTTCTGCGCAAGCGCACGAGCCGCCTCCGCATCGATGCGCAAGGCAGACCTTACATCTGCATAGAACTTCTTCAGAGACGAGAAAACCTCGTTGTATTGCCGCACATAGGCGTCATCCTGCAGTTTCTCCTTCTTCAGAACAACCTTCGGCGCCGCCTCGACAACAGGCTCCTTCTGCTCCTCCGATGCCTCGACGGGAAACTGCTGCGGCACAGTCTTTGCGGCAGTGTCCTCCGTCTTTTCTCCTGCCGAAGCATTCGGATGCCGCTCACGCACCGCTTCCTTTGCTGCAGGAGCCCCATCTTCTCCGTCCTCTTCTTTGATATACACCGAAAAGATATTGCGATCCGTAAGAGCATCGATCATCTTGAGCGTAAGCACCGTGCCCTCGCCCAGAAGAACCGTCATGTCCTCCTTGTATACATCCCGCCCGAGAATCATCCCCTCTTTCAAGCGCCCGACGGAATACTTTTTCACCATCATGCAGCACCCTTCCATGGAAAGACAGCGACAAGACTTTCGTAGGAAAACATGCCGTCGTCTCTTTACTCAGCTCGGCAAAAAATCCTATTCGATTATACCACGATTCTAGTTCAAATACTACAAATAATAATAGGCATTATTCAATGCGCCATTTCTTTGCTCGTGAGCAAAGACTCAACGCGTATGCTGCTCAGCGTATTGAGGTCGACAAAGGCGCCGTCCATCGTCTGCACGATCGGCAAGGCATTGATCCTCGATTCGTCGATGTAGACGATTTTTCCCTTCTCGCCGTTCGTGAGTTTTACCCAGTTGCCATGCAGGGAGTTGCAGACATTGCGGATGAAGGGCAGTCCGAAGCTCGCGTCAAGACGATTCGCGACAAACTCATCAGACAATGCGGCAAACACATCAAACGGGGAGCGCCGCTTCGCATACGAGCGTCTCGACGCCATCGCGTCATACGTATCGAGCACGGCGAGGATGCGCGCAAAGTCGCAGATCTGCTCCTTTTTTACGCCATCGGGATAACCCGAGCCGTCATTCCTCTCATGATGCTGGAGTACAGCGCCCATGATTTCTGCATCCGTACCGAAAGCGGAATTCAGGACAAGCGTGTGTCCAAGGCGCGCATGTTTCTGCATGAGCATGCGATCTTCCTTCGTATAGGAACCTACTTTTTTAAGAAAGACCGGCGCTATGCGCGTGGATCCGATATCGAGCAGAAGTGCCGCGATGATGAGGCGCTGCCAATCCCGGCGCGGCATCTTGAGCCACTGCCCCATGAGTCCGGCAAGAATGGCGACGCGCACGCTGTGATGGAGCGAGTAGCTGCCCTTCACATCCATGTTGTAGATGTGTGTGATTGCCTTGGCGCTTGAACAAAGCGGCATGATCTGCTGTGCCAGGACTTCCACCGCCGTTGCGTCAATGTGCCCGCTCGCTCGTATGGTTTCATAAAGCATCGAAAGATTGAGGACAACGTCATCATACTGACGCACATAATCGGATTCCAGTGACGCATCCTTTTGCGGAATGACACCGGTCTGCACGACGGATTTCGTTGCCCTCTGCCTTATGACAGGCTGCGCGGCAACGGTGCCTGCCACTTCCCGCATAAACGCCGTCAAAGCAGCGTCTTGATCAGGCGAAGCTGCCTCCGTCACGATGTGCAGCGCCGGCAGGGGATCTTCCATCATCCCTGCTTTCAACGGCTCTACTGCTTTTGGCGCCTCCGGAACCGCGGCAATGACATCCGATCGGACGTAGACGAAATAGATTTCTCTGCTCTCCAGCAGGGAAATCATCGATCGATCGAGCACCGTTCCTTCGGAAAGGACGACAGTCATGTCCTCTTCGTAAATCCCTCGTCCAATAACCATTCCTTCCTGCAACTGGCTTACTGGATACTTCTTCAGCTTCAAAGTATTCTCATCCCTTCTTGCGCTCCACTAGTTTGTTTGTCCTATCATAACACACGATAGGACTAAACGCCATACTTCTTAAAAATTTTATTTTCTTCTTATGTAAGAACAGTTTTCCTTATAAAAAGGACAAAGAGACGAGAGAAACTTTATCTCTCGTCTCTTTGTCGTATAGGAGTCACTGATAAATCAGATAAATGTCACTCCCCCCTATTGCCGCGGGGGAATCGTGCGTGCAGTTTGCGCGGTCAGCTTTCTCAGAGCGTCTTGAACGTAAACTCGCCGTTCGCCGCGCCGATCTCCACGGCATCGCCTGCCTTCGCCTCACCCTTGATAATCTCCCTGGAGAGCGCCGTCTCCACCTTGTGCGAGATGAGGCGGCGCAAAGGACGCGCACCAAAGTTCGGGTCGAAGCCTTGGTTTGCAAGGAGTTCCAAGGCGTCCTCCGTCCACGTCAGGGAGATATCCACCTGATGTTCCAGGCGCTTCGAGAGGCTCTTTAAGAGCAGCTTGGCAATCGCCTTGACCTGCTCGCGCCTGAGTCCCTTGAAGACGACGATATCATCGACGCGGTTTAAGAATTCGGGACGGAAGTACTCCTTCAAGAGCTCCTTGACGGCCGCCTGCGCTTCTTCGAAGTCCTTGTTCAGGATCTCGTGCGAGCCGAGGTTGCTCGTCATGATGATGACGGTGTTCTTGAAGTTCACGACGCGGCCCTTGCCGTCGGTCAGACGCCCGTCGTCGAGGATCTGCAGGAGCACGTTGAACACGTCGCGGTGCGCCTTCTCAATCTCATCGAGCAAAATGACGCTGTAGGGACGGCGGCGCACGGCCTCGGTCAGCTGGCCGCCCTCATCGTAGCCGACGTAGCCCGGAGGCGCACCGATGAGCCTCGCCACCGAATGCTTCTCCATGTACTCCGACATGTCAATGCGGATCATGCTGCGCTCATCGTCGAAGAGCGACTCTGCGAGGGTCTTGGCAAGCTCCGTCTTGCCGACGCCCGTCGGCCCGAGGAAGATGAAGGAGCCGATCGGGCGGTTCGGATCCTTGATGCCCGCGCGCGCGCGGAGGATCGCCTCGCTGACGACGCGCACGGCTTCATCCTGCCCCACGACGCGTTCGTGCAGCACATCTTCAAGGCGCAGCAACTTCTCGCGCTCGCCTGTGAGCATCTTCGCGACGGGGATGCCCGTCCAGCGGCTCACGACCTCAGCGATGTCCTCCTCGCTGACCTCTTCCTTGAGCAGATGATCGTCCTCTGCCTTTTTCGCCAGGGCGTCCTCCTCTTCCTTGAGCTGCTTCTCCAAGGTCGGCAGCTTGCCATAGCGAAGCTCGGACAGGCGGTTCAGGTCGTAGTCGCGCTCGGCGAGCTCCATCTCGTTCTTGACCTGATCGATCTCCTTCTTGACGGCACGCACGCGCAGGATCGCCTGCTTCTCCGCCTCCCACTTATCCTTGAGCTCCTTCTCCTTCTTCTGCAGCTCTTCCTTCTCCTCGGTCACATGCGCGAGCTTCTCCTTCGAGGCGTCGTCCGTCTCCTTCTTCAGCGCCTGCTCGGCAATCTCAAGCTGCATGATCTTGCGGCGCGCCTCGTCCAGCGGCTGCGGCATCGACTCGATCTCCGTGCGCAGTTTCGCCGCCGCCTCATCGACGAGGTCGATCGCCTTGTCGGGCAGGAACCTGTCCGAAATGTAGCGATCGGAAAGCGTCGCCGCCGCCAAAAGCGCGTTGTCGCGGATGCGCACGCCGTGATGCACTTCGTAGCGTTCCTTGATGCCGCGCAGAATGGAAATCGTATCTTCGACCGTCGGCTCGCTGACCATGACGGGCTGGAAGCGGCGTTCAAGAGCCGCATCCTTCTCGATGTACTTCCTGTACTCGCTCAAGGTCGTCGCACCGATGCAGCGCAGCTCGCCGCGTGCGAGCATCGGTTTCAGAAGGTTGCCCGCGTCCATCGCACCCTCGGCAGCACCCGCACCGACGACAGTGTGCACCTCGTCGATGAAGAGCAGGATCTGACCGTCCGACTTCGCGATCTCGTTCAAGACCGCCTTCAAACGCTCCTCGAACTCGCCGCGGAACTTCGCACCCGCGACGAGCGAGCCCATATCGAGCGAGTAGAGCGTCTTGTTCTTCAGCGACTCGGGCACATCGCCCGCCACGATACGACGTGCAAGCCCCTCGACGATCGCCGTCTTGCCGACACCCGGCTCGCCGATGAGCACGGGATTGTTCTTCGTGCGGCGCGTCAGGATCTCAATCGTACGACGAATCTCCTCGTCGCGGCCGATCACGGGATCAATCTTGCCCTTCTTCGCCGCATCCGTGAGATCGCGCCCGTACTTTTCGAGCGATTTGTAGCCCTCCTCAGGATTGCCGCTCGTGACGTTCTGCTTGCGGTTCTTCTTGACAGCGCCCATGACGGAGCTCTTCGTGAGTCCGAACTGGCGGCAGATTTCCTGCACGTCGCTGCTGCCGTCGGCTGCAACGCCGAGCAGCAGATGTTCCGTGCTGATGTAGTCATCCTTCATGCTCTTGGCGTATTCCTGTGCCCTGCCGATGACGCGCACCATGTCCATGCCCATCGTCAGACGATCCTGCCCCTTGACGCTCGGCAGCTTATTGAGCTCCTGCTCCAGTCGCGCGCGCAGCATCGCCTGATCCGTGCCGCAGTCCTCGAAGATCGTTTCGAGCAGCCCTTCCGGCTCCTGCACGAGCGCGTAAAGCAGATGCGCCGACGTGATCTCCTGCTGGTAGCGCATGGCAGCCGCCTGCTGCGCCGTCTGCATCGCCGCCAAAGCCTTCTCCGTATATCTTTCTTCACCCATGATGTTTCCTCCCTATATATATGATGACTTCGCTTTTCATGATATGCAGGACGCCTTTCACCTTGCCCCGCTGATTCTTATTATAACGCAAAAAGTCAAAAAGTCAAATACTTTTTGACTTTTTGACTAATTATTTTGCCGCCGCAAGGATGCGAGATACGCTTTATATTGCCAGTGGTTTATGGTATAGTAAAATAAAGAGTTTAGTTAGCAGGATAATCTTCAAGAAAGCGCGCAAAAGCATATCGCCGTGACTATCAAAGGAGGAATCCATCATGCTGACATTGACTGAATACCTCGAAGAACAACTCAAGAATCCCACCTTCAAGCGTGAATACGACGCCCTCGAAGACTGGTATCAAGAACAGCTTGCCCGGCAAGACGCGCTGGCGCGTGCAGAAAAAGCAGTCTCGCCAAGTCACACGCGCCATCCACGCAAAAAGTCAGCAGCTCCCTCTTTCTAAGACATCTATTTCTTACCTTCAGAAACTCGGAGAACCTCCATGACAAACATCATTCTTCTCCTATGCCTCATCCTCCTCGTCCTCCTCTTCATCCTGCAGATGCGCCGTTCACTCAGGCGCTCGACGCTCGTCAACTCGCTCATCAACGAGTACATCGAGCATCTTGACGATCCCGCGCTCATCGATGCAATCTACGCGCACTGCACTTCCGACTGGCGGCTGCGCCGCATCATGAAGCGGTTCGGCGGTACGCGCGCCGACATTGAGATGCTTTTCAAGAAGCTGCTCATCTGGGCGAACTTCAAGAAAGGTCGTCGCTTCGTCCCCATCTCCTCCTTCTTCTTCGCAGGCTCCCTCGCCTACCTCCTGCGCAACAAGGACGCCGAGCCCAAAAAACTCGCGATGCGGATGATGAATTTCTTCCATATTTAGCAAATGGCTGCACACGCTCTCCTGCCTTACGCAGAAACACATTGCTTCCATACAGGAAAACATTGACTACTCACCCACTTCCAAGGAGGAATCCATCATGCCAACACCACATAACTCCGCCGAGGTCGGCGATATTGCCGAGCGCATCCTGCTGCCGGGCGATCCCCTGCGTGCGAAGTACATCGCCGAGAACTTTCTCTCAGATGCCACGGAGTATTCGCATGTGCGCAACGTGCTCGGCTATACGGGAAGCTACAAGGGCACGCGCGTTTCCGTACAGGGCACGG
>CAMURM010000037.1 GCA_947097535.1 uncultured Selenomonas sp. | reverse complement strand
ACACCATTCGTTACACATGTCGATGTTGTTCTGCGCTTCCCCTGATGAGTTTACAGCTACCGCCGATCAGTCTGCGCAGGGCGTGCAGCACTCATCAGCGGCCGTCGTCAAGATCACGGGCGACACGCAGGAGCAGGGCGCGGTCGTCAATGAATCCATGCAGGCCGTCGGCGACATCACCGAGGCTATGGAGCAGATCAACGCGGGCGTCGATGACGTATCCTATGCCGTCGCGCGCGTGGAAAAGGCGACGACCGAAGGGCAGCAGGGCTTGAACGTCGCTGTCGAGGGCATGCAGGTTCTCGATGAGAGTGCCAAAGGTGTGGCGGATGCCGTCACCGCCCTCTACGAAAGCTCCAAGCGCATCTCAGAAATCGTCGAGATGATCACGGAGATCGCCGGACAGACGAACCTCCTCGCGTTGAACGCCGCCATCGAAGCGGCGCGTGCAGGCGAGCAGGGACGCGGCTTCACGGTCGTCGCCGAAGAGGTGCGAAAGCTCGCCGAGCAGTCGGAAAACGCCGCGCAGGAAATCACCGCCTTGATCACGGACAACTCGAAGCGCATCGAGGAGACTTTCAAGGTCATGCAGGATCAGAAGGAGCGCGTCGGTGCGGGCGTCGAGCAGGTACATCAGGCGAGCGAGCGCTTCGACCGCATCGCCGCCGTCGTCAAGGAGCTCTCTGAAAAGGTCTCGGGCATCCTGACGAGCACGCAGCAGATCCACACGCAGAACGTGCGCATGGAATCCTCCGTGCAGCGGCTCAAGTCCGTATCCGATTCGGTGCAGGGCGAGGCGGAAAACGTCTCCGCTGTATCCGAGGAGCAGGCGGCCTCCATGCAGGAAATCGCAGCCGCAAGCTCTACCCTGGCAAACATGGCGCAGGATCTGCAAAAGGCAGTGAGCAAGTTCCATATCGGCTGAAAACGCCTAATGAACGCTGCGGACTACCGCAGTCCTCTGTCGCACGCATCGAAAAGCCCCCCAATGCACACCTTGGGGGGCTTTTCGCTTCCCGTCTTTCAGAGTCGATCGACTAGCGCTTCGATGCCTTTGCGCTCGCTGTGGCGCGCCGATGGCGCGGCGTCCTCCGCTGCATAGCCGACGGGGAAGATCGCCACGAGTTCGTAGTCCGCCATCTCTGGGAACAGTTCCTTGAGCTTCGGCGCATCGAAATGGCCTACCCATGTCGTCGCAAGTCCGAGATCCTCGATCGCCAGCATCATATGCGTTGCGACAATGCTTGCATCCACGTCGGCGAAGTTCTTTTTGTCGGAGGAGCGTACAAAAGCAGCCTCCGCCTTGCTGCCGACGACGAAGGCGACGGGCGCACCGAAGATGTACGGCGTCGTCTGCGCGACCTTTTCCATCGCCTCGCTGCTCTCCAGGAGCCAGATGTGAAGCGGCTGCTTGTTGACCGCCGTCGGTGCGAGATCCGCCGCTTCCAAAATCTTCTGCAGCTTCTCAGCCTCCACCGCCCGCGATGAAATCTTGCGGCACGAGTACCGCTTTTTCGCCAAATCAAGAAATGCCATGAAAACTCCTCCCTTGCAACTGGTCGTATAGCCGTGTATCATCATATTACCACGAAAGCCCATGAAGTCAAGACTGAAGGACGCAGACCGATTGGGCTTTCTTTATTTCCTGATTTTTTACCAGACTTTCTTCATCTTCACTCTACCCCTTTTCATCGACCTATGATATGATTTTATTGTACGATGTCCACCCGCGACAAAAGGAGGCTTCTATGACAGAAGATCATCTGGCTCTCTTGCGCGCCAAGGGCTACAAGCTGACCCCGCAGCGGCGCGCCGTCCTCGATGCTTTCTTGGAATGCGACCCCTTCCCCACGGCGCAGCAGATTCTCGCCGCCGTGCACAAGAAGCATGCCAACGTCTCCCTCGATACCATCTATCGTAATCTCGCGCTGCTCTCCGAGCTCGGCATCATCCACGAGATCTATCGCACGGCAGGCAACGTCTACGAGATCATCGAGCCGGGGCATCACCATCACCATCTCGTCTGTACGGAGTGCGGCAAGACGGAGTGTATCGATATCTGTCCCATGCAGGACACTTACATGCAGGAAGCTGCGAAGAAGGGCTTCCTCATCACGGGACACATCTTTGAATTTTACGGCATCTGTCCGGACTGCCGCCAAAAGAAGAATCTCTGACACTCGCACGAGCGAGAAATAAGCTCTTGTCAAAAACGATCTCCTGTGCTATTCTATCAAATAGTAAAATTACTATTCAGGGAGATCCTACAGATTCCCCATGCACAGGAGGTCATTCTTTTGAAACACAAAAACATACTCTTCTGCCTGCTCACAGCGCTCTGCCTCATCCTCGCGGGCTGCGGCGGCGGTGCAAACACGGCTGGCGGCGGCAAGGACGGTACCTTCCGCATCGTCACTTCCTTCTACCCCATGTACGTCGCCACCCTCAACATCACGCAGGGCATCGACGGCGTGACCGTCACCAACATGACGAAACCACAGACGGGCTGCCTGCACGACTACCAGCTCATGACCGAGGACATGAAGACGCTCGAAAACGCCGACGCCTTCGTCATCAACGGCACGGGCATGGAGAGCTTCCTCGACAAGGTCGTCGCGCAGCAAAAGAGTCTCAAGATCATCGACGCCTCGAAGGGCATCGAGCTTCTCAAAGACGGCGACGAGGAGAACCCGCACGTCTGGCTCAGCGTCACCGATGCCATCCTACAGGTGAAAAACATCGCCGAGCAGCTCAAGGCGGCTGATCCCAAGCACGCCGATGCTTACGAGAAAAATGCCGCCGCCTACATCAAGAAGCTTGAGGGGCTCAAGGCCGAGATGCACGCCGCGCTCGATACGGTGCCGAACAAGGACATCGTGACCTTCCACGAGGCATTCCCCTACTTCGCCAAGGAGTTCAACCTCAACATCATCAGCGTCGTCGAGCGCGAGCCCGGCACCGAGCCGACACCCGCCGAGCTGCAGGAAACGATCGAGCAAGTCAAAAAACTCCCCGTCAAGGTTCTCTTCACGGAGCCGCAGTACTCGCCGAGCGCCGCCGAGACCATCGCACGCGAAACGGGTGCCAAAATTTACACACTCGACCCCGTCGTCACGGGCGAAGCCGACGCCAAGGCGGTCAACGCCTACATCGATACGATGAAAAAGAATATGGAAACGTTGCAAACGGCACTGCAGTAAAGCTGCTGACAAAAAAGCCCGCCAGTACTGAACTGGCGGGCTTTTGTAACTTTAGTCCCAGTAAGCACGCGAACAGCTAGTCCTCCTTCTTCTCCGATGGCTGCGCCTTATGTGTCACAAGGATCTTGTCGATGCGCGCACGATCCATATCAACGATTTCAAAGGTGAAATCTCCCCACCGGCACGTCTCGGTTTCTTTTGGGATATAACCAAAGTAAGAGGTCAGAAAGCCTCCCATCGTTTGGAAATGCGCCTTATCCTCATCGGGCAGCGGCATATCGATATCGAATTTTTCCTTGAAGTCATCAATGGAGAACAAGCCGTCCATATACCAGGCATCCTTGCCGCGCGGAATCATCTGCGGCGCATCGACCTCGTCGCTGCTGAACGATTCGCCGATGATCTCGCTCATGATGTCCGTGAGCGTGAGGAAGCCGATGACACCGCCGTATTCATCGAGTACGACAGCTTCATGTACGCCCGTTTCACGGAATTTCTCAAGCACGCGAAACGTCTCCATGGAGCGCGGCACGAACATGGGCTGTCGTACGAAGGTGCTCAATTCGATCTCCTTTTTAGCGAGGCTCGCATTGAGGAGATCCTTCGCATAGAGGATGCCGCAAAAATTATCGAGACTGTCGCGCCCCACGGGGATGACGGTATCGGGATTTTCTTTGATGAGCTGCAGATTGTGCTCAAGCGAGTCTTCGAGATCGATCCAGAACATCTGCGTGCGCGGCGTCATCAGGGCGTATGCGGTTTGATCGCTCATATGGAAAATATTATCGACCATCGTCTGCTCTGTCTTTTCGAACGTCCCGTCCTCCGTGCCCTGCTCGATGAGATCCTTGACCTCGTCTTCCGTGACCGTATCGACCACATGGGGATTGATGCCGACGAGGAGAAGCAGGAAATTGGCAGAGCCTGAAAGGAAGGATACCGCCGGGCGCGTGAGATGCTCAAGAAAATAAAGCCAGCGATGAAAGCGCTGCAAATATTTCTCGGGATTTTGCCAGGCAATCTTCTTGGGCAGAAACTCCCCCATGAGAAGGCTGAAATAGGCGATAAAAACGGTGCTCAAGCATAGTGCGACAGCATGAGCATACGGCAGGAAGTCGAGAAATTCCGCCAAAAAAGGAGCGACCGCGCCGCCGATGAGGACGCCGAGAAATATGCTCGCGAGCGTGATGCCGATCTGGACAACGGGAAGAATCCTTTCCGGCATTTCGACAATCTTCAAAGCGGCTGCAGCATCTTGGCTGCCGTCATCGGCGAGCCGTTCCAGGCGGCTTTTATGGCTCTCCGTGATGGCGGTTTCCATCAAAGCAAAAAAGCTGCTTGCCGCCACGAGGAACAGGAGCATTATGATGAACAAGGGTAAATCGGGATTATCCAAGAACGGGCACATCCTTTGCTGAGCAGAAAAAAGACTACGCTCATTATAGCACATAGCAGCAAATCTCATCTACGCTTTCCGAGAAGAAGTATGCCGAATCCTCATTATTTTTGCTGCCAGCGGCAAGCCTGCGCCTCGACGAAATCGAGGAAGGAGAAGAGGACGAGGCCGAGCAGGCTCAAGACGACGATGCCGGCGTACATTTCCAGATAATTGACGCGCAGCCACGCATCCATGATGAAGAATCCCAGACCATATTGTGCGCCGAACGTCTCGGTGAAGAAGAGCACGGAGATTGCCGTCGCCATGGCGACGCGCACCGCGGTGAGGAATTTGGGCAGAGACGCGGGCCAGAGGACGTGACGGAAGATGGCGAAGGACGATGCCCCCAGTGAAAGGAGCGGAAAGTATGTCTCATGCGGGACAGAGCGCACGGCGTCGCGCACGGCGATGATGACCTGGAAGACGATGATAAGGAATATCATCAGGATCTTCGACGTTTCCCCCACGCCTGCCAGCAGCATGAGGATCGGCAAGAGGGCGATCTTGGGCACGGGATAGAGCAGATAGACGAAGGGCGCGAAGATGCGGTCGGCGGCAGCGGCATACCCCATGAAGATGCCGAGAGGATAGCCGATGCCGACGGCGAGGAAAAGCCCCATCGCGATCCTGCCGAGACTGTAGAGCATATGGACGGCGATCGAGGAAAGGAAGATCTGCTGCAGGCAAAGGGCGACCTGCCACGGCTTAGGCACGATCGGCAGTTCAAGCAGAAGGGAGATGATGCCCCAGAGGACAAACAGTGCCGCGGCTGCTCCCAGATAAACAAAAACGGTACGCTTCATGCCCCACTCCGATTCTTCTTGATCATCTCGCGCAAGTAACGGCTCATATTGAAAAATTCCGTCTGGCTGCGGCTGTTGCTCCTGCCGAAAAGCGGGTTGTCCAACATTTCTGCAATGCGCCCGGGTGCACCGGCCAAAACGACGATCTTCTGCCCGAGATACAGCGCTTCTTCCACGTAGTGCGTGACGAGGAGTGTCGTCACATGCTGCTCCTGCCAGAGGGAGAGAAAGACCTCCTGCATTTCCTCGCGCGTGATGGCGTCGAGTGCAGAAAAAGGCTCATCCATCAAAAGGAGATCGGGGCGCAGCAAAAAGGCGCGCGCAAGCCCCACGCGCTGCTGCTGGCCGCCGGAAAGTTCATGCGGATAGCGGCTGCCGAGCGCACCGATGCCCAGGCGCTGCATCAAGGCGAGCGTATCGCTTTCGCGCGGCTTTTCGTGACGAATCTTCAACCCCAGCTCGATGTTCTCGCGCACGCTTTTCCATTGCAGGAGGCCATAGCTTTGCGGCATGAAGCCGATGCGCTGACGTGCCGGACAAATGGTCTCCCCGCCCAGCGTCGCCGTGCCCGCATAATCGGGCAGTATGCCCGCGAGGATCTTCAAAAGCGTGGACTTGCCGCAGCCCGAGGGACCGATGACGGCACAGGTATCTCCCCTCGCGACGTGCAGATCGATGTCCTGCAGCACTTTTACAGGCGCTTGCTCGGCGATATAGGCGTACGATACGTGCTGCAGATCGATCATGGCGCAAGCATATTGAGAACAAGATCGTCATAGGTGTACGATTTCCTGATCAAATCTTTCCCCTTCAGCCAGGCGATGCAGTCCGTGACATCGCTTTCCTTCGGCAGGGCGGCCTCGTGATAGCGCGGCAGCACGAGCGCCTCTTTCGCAGTCGGTGGAAAGCCGCTCTTTTCCACGACGAGATCGATGTAATCGGCGCGAGCGGTGCTGTTGAGATACGCTACCGCCTTGTTGTAAGCACGGTACATCGCCTTGATTTCTGCCTGCTTGTCTTTCGTGCTCTTTCCCGTAAAGAGGATGACACCGGGATTGATGCCGAGTTCATCGGAGCCTGTGACGAAGCGGCAGCCGTTATGGACGGCAATGCTCGCCATCGGCTCCGGCAGAGTCGCCGCCGCCAGCTTGCCGCTTTGCAGCAGTTCAAGGCGCGTAGGAATCTGTGGGATGACGACCTTCACGATATCGTCTGCCGACAGACCGTTGCCGGAAAAGATGTGATCGGTCACATACTCTATGATGGTATTGCGCGAGACCGCCACCTCCTTGCCGACGAGCGCTGCGGCAGTTGGCTCCTTCGTTCCGGGTGCCGCGATGAGCTTGTAGCTGCCGTCCGTCATGGATGTGACTCTGACATCGAAGCCGCCGTCTCTGGCAAAGGCGACGGCAAGCATGTCGGAAACGGCGCCGTCAAGATTGCCGCTCTGCAGGGCAGAGTCGCGATCCATGGCACTCTTGAAGGGCTGCAGTTCCACGTTCAAGCCTTCTTCCGCGAAGTAGCCCTTCTCCTGCGCTATGATGAAGGGGATGGAATCGGTATCCGGCATAAGTCCGATCTTCAGCGTACTGAGCTCCTGTTTGCTGCCGCCGCAGCCGGCTGCAAGAAAAAGAAACGGCAAGAGCAGCAAGGCAAAGATTTTCTTCACATTCATTCTCCTTTCTATTTCGTAAGGGAAACGCTGATAAAATGAAGTCGCCCAGATTTGCGCAGATGCGTGAAGATGGGTGGCTGAATTTATCAGTGGTTCCTAATAAGAAGGCGACGCAGCAGATCGGCGCCCTCGCCCATGCGCTGCATGATCTCGCTGATCAGCCCTTCATTCTTCGCATAGGTTTCCTGCGCGACGGCTTTGAGACGATCGGCCTGCTCCTTCATCTCATTGACGTTGTCGAGCTGCTTGTCCACTTCGTCAAGAATGGACTGCGCCTCTTTGATCGATTGCTGCACGGAAGCGATGTCCGACTTTGCCTGTTGGATTTCAGCAGTATTCTTCTCGTTGGCTTCCCTGCGCTCCTTTTCCTTCCCCGTCACCTTATCCATCCAGTCGCCAACGACGGAGCCCTTGCCCTTTTCCTGCTCAATGCGCTCCGTGCGCCCCGCCGCGCGCTGCGCCTTTCGCTCCAGTTCAAGCTCCTTCTCTTCGAGCGCCCGCTTCTGCTCGGCTATGCTGTCGCGCTGTTTTTTCAAGGAAGCCTCGCGCGCGGCGAGCTCCTGCTGACGCATTTCCATCTGCTGTGCCTCCCGACGGCCGTCTGCGAGCGTCTGCTCATGGCTGCGCAGCACATCGGAGAGCACGAAGCCTCCGAACAGCGCCAATGCAAAACAAGCAGCGAAGAGCAGAACCCAGCGAGTCCTTTTCTGCTGCCTGTTCGTGGTACTTGCAAGAACATCCGTCTGCCGTGCCTCCTGCGGTGCCAGGGGCGAAAGCTCACGCACCGTCCCCGCTTTGGAGAAGACAGCGCCCTGAGGCAAAGGCGGCAATTCCTGCGTATCGTCAAGCCGCCTGCCGCGAGGTGCCTCTTCCTTTTCGCGCGGGAGGAGCTGTGTCCTGTCGAGATCCTTGTAGCTCATTGCGGCTTCTTGTCCCTTTCCGTCATGTAGGCATGTTCCTTATGCATGGTCTTGCACAAACGCCCCAGCGTCCAGTGCAGATTGAAAGGCGTCGTTACCGCCTTGAAATTCACATGCGCAACGCCGCCGTCCTTCAGCGCCTGCAGCACCTGATCGAGACGCTTGCCCTTGATGTTATGGAAGACCGCCGCTTCGTGCGGAAAATCGAAGGGCTCCTCCTCTGCCGTACTCTGGCTGAAGCCCTTCAAGGCAAGTAGGAAGCCGACGCGCTCATGCCACGCCTTCGGCTCCAGGACGCTCGCCTGTATGCCGAGCTTACGCAGAACCTCCTTGACGGCAGGCACGGCTTCCTCCGCGAATTGGTAGAGCAGTACTCTTTCTTCTTGTCTTTTCATGATGCACTCGCCTCACTCGCTCAGACCGCGCATCAAAAGATATGTGACCAACTGATCCATATCGACGTCTTCATGACGCTTCTTCTTCTGCAGCTTGTCAAAAAGCGACTTAGGCAGGCGCACCTGCAGGAAATTCTTGCCCACGACAGATGACGCGCCCTCTTCTTTCGTCAGCGACTCCTGATTCTTTTTCGACTGCTTCTTCTGCTGCTTCTTTTCCGCCTTGCTCCCTGCCTTTTCCTTCTCTTTTTCTTCCGGCTCTTCTTTCTTCTCGCTCTTCGCCTTCTTTTTCTTCATCGGCGGATAGCAATAAAATTCATCGTAGGCGTCGCGCAGCGACTGGCTCGCCTGCTCCGTGCCCACGCCGATGATATGGCAGGGCGTATCGCTCTCGCGCAGCATCTGTGCGATCGTCACGAAATCCGAATCCGTCGTCACGATGAGAAAGCGGCGCACGCCTTCGTCGCGCAGGAGCTTCGCCATATCGAACAGGGCGTAATCCAGGGAGTTTTTGCCGTCGATCTTGCGATCGATCTGACGAAAGGTGAAGCCCTTGCGCGCCATCAGGCGGTTCCAGCGCTTCTGCTCGGGATGCTTCTCCCAATCCGAAACGACGATCATGCGGCACGGAAAAAACTTCCTTGCCTTACCAAGTGTAAAATCAAGCATTTCAAAAGGTGCGTTCTCAATATCATAGAGAACAGCCACCGTCTCTGTACTGGAATCAAATGTCATCAAAAGTAAAACCTCACAATTTCATAATAGATAATTTTCGTAGTCTATTTCTTATCCATTTTATCATACTTGCGAATGGATTTCCACGAGATATTGACAGATCGACCCAGTTGGCGCCTCTCACTCTTCCGTATGCTCCATCTGGCGGTTCAGAAAGTCCTTGCCGAACACCTTGAGCGTATAGTAAAGGCCGATGAAGAACGGGATGTATTCGGCGATGAGGCGCCAACAGACGGCGAGGATGCCGACGGTGCCCGCAGGCACGGAATCGGCGAAGAGCAGCACGAAGCCGCCTTCGGCAATGCCCGAGCCACCGGGTGTCGGCGTGAAGTAGAGCAGCATGTTGAGGAAGATCATGCGCCCCATGACCGTGT
>CAMURM010000036.1 GCA_947097535.1 uncultured Selenomonas sp. | reverse complement strand
CATCACCTCCCCAAAGACTGTTTCTCTGCTTCTTCACCTTCTTCTGCCACTCCTCCCACGAGGAAATCAGGAACTCATGCACGAGAAACTCGGGCACGACCGCCTCGACCAGGCGGCGCACAACTGCAGTCTCGAATGGCTCGTGGCGATCAACTGCCGAGACGTAACGATACCCCTCCTCAAAGGACAGCGTCCGCATCTCCTCCTTCTGCGCCTCAGCCATGCTCCTTTGCACGAAATCGCCCGAAAGTGACCGGTGCAGATGCATGGCGAAGATCCTTTCTCGCAAAGAGCCGAGATTTTCCACCTTTTGCAAAATATATCGGACAGCTTCATCCTCATTCGTCAGACTCGTATTCGTATTCATCATGTGACCCGTGTCGAGCACGAAGCCTGTACGTTCATGATGCGTCTTTTCGAGCAGACGCGTGGCGAGCTTCGGCTCGGTCAGCGTCAATCCCGGCCACCAGAGGTTTTCATAGAGCAGCAGGCAGTCGTCAGGCAGAACATCCGAGATGGCGTTCACCACTTTCGCCGTAGCATCAATGACCTGCACCGATCCATAGGCGAAATGTCGGCACTTCATCTCCCAGCTGCGCGCATTCGCTACATGAAAGACGACATAGCGTGCTCCGACACGCGCCGCCGTGCGCATGTTCTCGCGCCAAAGCGCGAGCCACGCTGCGCGATTTTCCCCGAAGACGGCAGCGACGTTCTCTCTGCTGCCAAACTCTTTTTGCAGTTCCTCTTCATTGCCGAGCCAGAAATCGAGCCAGTTCGGCCAGAAGCGCAGATGAACGCCCTCGACCGTCTCCATAGGGAAAAAGTCCGGCTCACCATAGCCCGTGATCATCAGCTCGATGCCGGGAATCCCGAAGGAGCGCAGGATCTCTGCAAGATGCGCCGGCTCGCCGCCGAGGATGCCCGCCGTATCGCAGACATGATCCGAGATGTTCAAAAGCTCCTGCATCGCTTGCCTCTCCTGTCTGAAAGCATTAGGGAACCACGGATAAATTCACAGCCACCCATCTTCACGCATCTGGACTGACCTTAGAAAGTGTAGTTATAGCTCAGCATATAATTCGTCGGTGCGACGCGATAGTCCGAGCCAGAATGCGAGGTCACATCCGCACGATTCAGCACATTCTCGACGGTCAGGCGAATCTCGCTCTTGTCGTCGGGGCGATACGCCGTGTTCCAGCTCGTGAGGAAGTAGGGCTTGCACGCATAGGCGGGCTCGCTCGAAGGCGACTGCACGCGGCCGGCGAGGTAGGAGCCGGAAAGCGAGGACGTCCACTTGCCCTTCTTGTAGAGCGCACCGCCCGTGAGCTGCAGCTTGCCGAAGGTGCGCTCCCAGTCCGCGCCCTTGCTGCCCTTCGCTTCGGGGTTCTGCCATGTGACGCCCCAATTCCACGAGAAGCCGTGCTTGCCTTGAATATCGCACGACAGTTCCAATCCCGTGTTGCGAAAATCCTCATTCTTGTATTGGTAGTCGTTTTGCCGCGGCTTCCACGTCGCCGTGATGTTATCTTTGACATCCATGTGGAAGAGCGCCGCCTTCCATGTGTGGCCGCCCGTCTTCGCCTTCCAGCCGATTTCGTAGGTGACGCCCGTCTGCGGCTTCAAATTCGGCGCAGGTACGAGGCGGCTGCTCGCGCCGTACATCTGCGCGAACTTCGGCATGATGAAGGACTGGCTGACGGAGAGGTAGAGACTGTTCTCATGGTCGAGCTTGTGCAGCCATTGTCCCGAAGCGCTGAAGTTATGGTAGTTCTCATCGCGCATCGCCGCCGTCGTCCACGTCTCGCGCACGCCGAAGATGCCCGTGTCGCGCGCCGTGAATTTCTGCTCCCACTGCCCGAACACGCCCCAGTTGTTGCGCATATAGCTTGCGGGATTCGTCGTCGAATGTGCGGGCAGCGCATCGTAGACCTCGTGCTCCAGGCTGAAGCCGAGCACGGCGGTCGATTTCTCACCGAGATGCCACGTGCGTTGCAGGTCGATGCCATACGTCGTGTTGCGCTCGCGCGTATTGTACCAATCGCCCGGCGTCTTCGCACCCGTGCGCGAAATACCGGTAGGGCCCTTCGCCTCAACCGTTCCCGTGTTAAAGTAAAGGCTGCCCTTCCACGCGCGATCGTGGTAATTCAGCTGGCTGACGTATTGCTCCGTCGTGTACGTGCGTGCATTGAAGGGGTCGCCGACGGCAATCCCCGAGGTCGATCTGTCGATGCGGTCGACGAAGCGCAGGTAGGTCGCCTCCGTCTTGTAATAGCCGAAGAGGAAGTCCAGCTGCGGGTTGATATGGTATGTGAGCCCCGCGCTCGTCTTTTCCACATCGCGTACATCCGCGCGCGTCGAGCCGTCAAACCTCGCAGAGGCAACGTCTAGCTCGGCGATGCCGTTGAGACGCCCCCATTTATCGTAGTTGTAGTAGACGCCGAAGCGCTCATCGCCCGCGCTCACGCCGTATTGGCGCTGCCCGTAGTTGCCGAAGCCGACATGCACCGCGTTGCTCGCGCCCTTTTTCGTGATGATGTTCACGATGCCGCTCATCGCCTCGCTGCCGTAGAGCACGGAGCCGGAGCCCTTGACGACCTCGATGCGCTCGATTTGGTCTGCGGGAATCTGGTCGAGATTGTACTTGCCGCGCCACGAGACGGGGCTGCCGTTCACGAGCACGAGCGTGCCGCTCTTGAAGCCGCGCACGTTGAGCTCGTTGTTCATCGTTCCCATCGAGGCGCCCGCGGGGCCGAAGGATTTGTAGGTGAAGCCGTTGACCTTGGCGAGAGCGTCCGCAGCATCGGCGGCGCCGCTCTCCTTGATCGCCTCTGCCGTGATGACCATGGTCGCCGCCGGCACGTCGAGGTCGGGCTTTTCGCGGCGCGTCGCCGTCACGACGGTATCTTCGAGTGCATGATCCGGCTCACCCGTTTCCACAGATGCGTCAACGGGCTTCGACTTCGACGCCTCTTCGTTTGCCTGCGGCACTGCAGCCGCCCAGGCGGGAACGGCTGCAGCGCTCCATAGCGCAGCGACGGCGAGAGCCAACATCTTCTTTTTCTTGCATTGCACAATATAACCTTCCTTCTTACTCAGTTCAAACGGAAATGAAATGTCTTCGTCCAGACGCCGCGCGCACCGCCGTCGCCGGGGTTGAATGTGAAGCGATAGCCCGCTTCGACGGCAGCATTGTCCATCGCGGCATAGCCCGAGGACGAGATGACGGAAACATCTTCGATCGAGCCGTCAGACGCGACAAAGATCTTGATCGTGACGCTGCCCTCGACGTCCTCCTCGATGAGATCGGGCGGGTATGTGGGGCGAGCCTCCGAACGAAGGCTCGCTTCGATACGCTCCTTGGGCGGCTCCGGTGGCGGCGGTGGCGGCGGCGGGGGCGGCGGCTCGGCGGTGCTTACGCCCGTGCCCTTGCCGCCCGTGCCCGATCCCGTGCCGTCGCCGCTGCCGACTCCTGCGCCCGTTCCTTCACCCCCCTGCCCCATGGGGCTGCCCGCGCGCGCTTCACGTTTCTGGCTCGGCTTTTCCTGCGGCTCGGGCGGCGTGCTCTCGATCGGCGGCAGCGTCTTGTCGGGAATCACGACCTCATCGACAGCAGGCGCCGCCTCGATCTGCGGCGGCGAGCCGCCGCCCTCGCTGCCCTCGTCCGGCGTCTCGTCGTAGACGACGACGTCGATGTTGTCGTGCGCCTCCTTCACGGCTGCCATAGAAAATACGCCGAAAGCCGCCGCGATGAAGAAGATGATGAGATGCACACCGAGAGAAGCGAGGAGCGCTTTATATTTATCCCTCGTGTTTTCCATGCGTCAATTGCCCCCTGCACTTTCGCCGGCAAGCCCGAAGCGCGTGATGCCCGCTCCCTTGAACTTGTCCAAAAGCGCGTAGACCATGCCGTAGTCGATGTCCTGATCGGCGCGCAGGACGAGCGAGAAGTTGCCGTTCCTCGCGCTCTCCGCCTTGGCGCGCTCTAAGAGCACCTTTTCCGCGATGGGCTGATCTTCGAGGAAGAGGCTGCCGTCCTTTTTCATCGTGACGACATACGTCACATGCATCTGCGTCTCCACGTTCGCCGCCTTCGGCATATTGACGTCGACGGTCTTGAGGTTCACCATGTAGAGCGTGCTGAGCATGAAGAACACGAGCAGGAAAAACATGATGTCGATCATCGGGATGATGATGATTTCGGGCTTATCGAAGCCCTTTCTGTCTCTGAGCCTCATCGCGCCGCCCCCTCATCGGAGGAAAGCGCGTCCTTTGCTCCCTCGACGAGCGAGAAGCACTGCTCCATGTCCGTGACGATGCTCTCGATGCGCTGCGTGAAGTACGCGTGCACGGCGAGCGCGATGATGGCGACGCAAAGCCCCATGGCAGTCGCAATCAGCGCCTCACCGACGCCGCCCGTGATCGCCGTCGCCTGCCCCGACTGCAGGTTGAACACCGAAAACGCCGAAATCATGCCGCTGATCGTGCCGAGAAGCCCCAGAAGAGGCGCCATCGTCACGATGACGCTCAAATAATAGAGACGCTTCCTGAGCTTCGACAGCGCGATGCCCGACTGAATCTCCATGTAGGAGGAAACGCGCTCGGCATCTTTACGCACGAGCTTCAGCGCGCCGAAAAGGATGTTGGCGAGCGCTCCGCGATGATCCTCCGCGAGCTTTCTCGCACCTGCATAGTCTTCGTTCGCCATCGCCTGATAGAAGTCGCGCGCGAAGGCGCGTCCTGTATCGGCGCGTGAGAAGTACATCGCGCGCTCGATGCCGATGGTCACGACAAAGATCGAGCACAGGAGCAGCACATACATGATGGAGCCGCCCTTGTGAAAAAACTCTATACCGGTCATAATTGCTTCCATGAAAAATCCTCCCAAATGATTTGACTCAATAAATAACGATAATATAATAGCTGATACGAGAAAGGCGTCTCCCACAAAAGTGCGCGTGGGAGGCGCCATTCATCGTGCAAAGCATTAGAATGAGCAGGTAAGACCGACCTGGTAGAAGCGACCCGTGCCGGGGTAGTAGGAAGTTCCAGTCCATCCAGAATACAAGCTACGCGTATAGTATTCCTCATTCGTAAAGTTGTTGATGCGGAAGTACGCCGTCATGTTCTTTTCAATATCATAGTTGACATTGAAATCCCATATAGCATAGCTATGGTCGAGGTAAACGGCTTCATCAAGCCCTGTGCCGATACGTCCGAGGATATTCGCCTTCCATGACCCCTTCGCATAGTGCAGGCCGAGGCGATAGCCGTTCGGCTGACTGTTGCCGTTCTCCCAGACAAAACCGCGCCCCGCGCCGGCATCCACTTCCGTGCGGATATACGAATACCCCAAGTCATAGCTCCAGGCATCATCGAGCCGTTGACGGAAGGAAAGCTCTATACCACGCTTCTTTTCCTTATTGACGTTGGAAGGAGTCCAACCGGAAGAACCGTTCGCCCAGCGGATGGCATCATCCAAGTGGCTTTCAAAATAGCTGATGCCCATGCTCGTCTTGTCGTTGAATTTGTGATTCATACCAACTGTTGCCGTCCAACCTGTTTCTGGCTCAAGGTTTGGGTTGCCATGCAGTCCGTATGCGTCGTTATAAAAAAGATCGTCTGCCGTCGGTGCCTTGAACACCTTGCCCCACGAAGCATAGAACTGCGTTGCATCATCGGGACGGTAGTTCAGAGCTGCCTTCGGCGTCCAATGCGTGCCAAACATACTGTGGTTATCGACGCGCACACCGGGCACGAACGACAGCTTGTCGAGCTTCATCGTATCCTGCATATAGACGGCTTTATTCGTGATCTGTTTGCCGTCGTAGCCTTTCACTCTATTCGAGGAATCGCTCTGATGCCACTCTGCGCCGGCAATCAAAGTATTCTTATCATCGAGCTGCCAGCCGTTTTGGTAATCAAAGCCCCAGAGAAGCGTATTGAATTCCGTGCCCTGTGTCACCGTCTTATAGTTATTAAACACGCGCAGGAATCCCGGCGTCGCCGTACCCTCTTTGAAGCGATAGGAAGCGCTGACATTGTTGAACACCTCGGTCAGCTTATTGCCGGAAGATGCCGGTACAGAAACGCCGCCTAAGCAGTCATACAGTGCCGCATTGACCGAGCGATGCCCGTAATAGATATGCGCCGAGCTGCGCTCGTCGATCTTGCCGTCGAGACGCAGGGAGAAGCTGCGGTTGCGGTAGTCGCTGCTGTTCATCGTATAGCCCGAGCCTCTGTAGTTGTAATCGAAATTGCCGCCGTTCGTCATCGCACCCGTCACAAACCAGCTGTAGTTGCCATCGGTGCCCTGATTCGTCAGCTCGATGCTGTGCGTCTTCCACGAACCCGTGCTGAGGTCGACAGTCGTTTCGTTCTTCACGCCCTTCTTCGTGATGATGTTGATGACGCCGCCCACGGCATCGCTGCCGTAGAGCGCCGAAGCGCCTCCCTTGACGATCTCAATGCGCTGGATGTTCTTCATCGAGGGAATCATATTGAGATCGACACTGGAACGCCCTGTAGAAGCCCCCTGCTCATTATTGAGCCTTTCTCCGTCCACAAGAAGAAGCACTCGGCCATCCCCATTGAGACGCACCAATTCCTGCTGCTGCCCGCCCATGCGCGTGACGGTCACGCCGTTCACATGCTCAACCGCCTCGCCGACGGTCGCATAGTGGTTCGCGGCGATTTCCTTCGCCGTGATGACCGTGACGTTGGCAGGCGTATCCATGCGCTCCGTCGGTATGCGCTCCGCCGTCACGACAGTCGCGCCGAGGTCGTTTACCGCCTCTTCATCCGCCGCATTATCCGCCGCCAGAGCCGTCGCGCAGCAGAGGCTCGATGCGAAAAGCGCTGTCACCACCTTTCCTGTCAAATGATTTTTGTCGTACCTTTTCTTGCTCTTCATGATCCTGTTCTCCTCCTTGGAGTTTTATTATTCCACCGCAGAGAGATGTTCCTCCCGCCCTTGGGCGAAGGCATCTCCGTATGCGCGATAGGCGATTTCCTGCACGCCGAGCACGAAGTCCTGCGAGCAGTTGTAAATATAGGCTTCCGTAGGCTCTTCCAGGCGCTTTTCACGGATCGCCTTGACCGTCTGCAGGGACGGGTCATCGAAGTATTCCTTACGGAACTTATCGACGTCGAATTTGCCGTGGTCATTGTACGTCGGTACGAAGAGGATGTCGGGATTGATCTGGACGAGCTGCTCCTTCGTCATGGCTTGTCCGTCGTGAATGCCGAGCGCCGATCTGCCGTTTTTCACGCCTGCATAGCGGCAGGCGTCGTCAAAGCTCGAACCGATGCCGCCGTAGCCCGACATCAGTGAGATCAGGACGACAGTCTTGCGCTCGCTCTCGGGAATGGCGCTGACCTTCTTTTCAATTTTCTGCAGTCGCTCGTCCATCATTGTGAGGAGCTTCTCGCCGCGCTCGGGCACACCCGCCGCCTGCGCTAGGAGCGTGATCGTCTCCTTGATCTCGGCGAGATTTCTCGCCCCCTTGCAGACGACGACCGTCAGCCCCGCTTCCCGAAGCGACGGCACGATCGTGAGGTCACCCCAATCGGGCACGACGACGAGGTCGGGGTGCAGCGCGACGAGCTCTTCGACCGTCGGATTGCCGACGCGCTTTTCCACCTTCTTCGCAAGCTCCACAACATTCGAGCTTACGGGGTCGTCGAGGAGGCTGTTTACCGCCGTCATATCCTCGGGCGGTACGAGTCCGAGCATGACCTCGTCCGTGCTCATCGAAAGCGTGACGATGCGATGCGGCCTTGCGGGCATGGTGACGACCGTGCCCTGGCTGTCCGTGAACTCGTAGCTTCCCGCCCCCGTTTCATTCGCTGTGCCCGGTGTGCGGCATGAAGTCAGAAGCAGGCAAATGACGACCATGACTACGGCAAAAAAACTTTTTCGCAAGATTTTTCCTCCTTCTGCTGTCAACGATTTCCCGCTTTATGACAGCGCATGCTTTCAAAGCAAAAGGGAGCCTTTCCCGCGAAGAGAAAAGCTCCCTACATGAGCAGCATCAAGGCGCACGAATGCAAAGAACAAATCCCCTTCCCATCGCTCGCAGGTCAAACGGTGATTGTTAAACAGGCAGTTCTCCTGACTCGGTTCATCGCTCAGCTGCGCCTTCCCGGGATATGACCCCAGTGACATTCTTGCAGCTTCGCTCCCCTCACAGTGGCGGGACCGCTCCGGCACGACCGGATTCTCTCTTAGACCCTTGCGGGTACCTGCTCCACAGCGGGAACTTCATTCCCACTGCTTTTATGAAATTATAAATGCCTTTAATCCACCGCCTATGCTACCGCAAAAATCATCGCTTGTCAATGCACTTTGGAAAGAACAACGAAAAAGGCTGCCGCCGGCAGCCTTTTTCGTTGTTCTCGTATAACCTCAGCCCTCTGTGCAGTATCGACGAGAGCTGCAGGATGAGCCGTCACTCCGCATCGAGACCGAAGAGGGCGCGCGAAAATTCCCTGGCGTTGAAAGGCCGCAGATCGTCGACGCCTTCGCCGACGCCGATCCACTTCACGGGCATGGCAAGCTCCGATTTCAAGCCGATGATGACGCCGCCCTTCGCCGTGCCGTCGAGCTTCGTCAGGACGATGCCTGTGATCGCCGCCGCTTTCTGAAAGAGATCTGCCTGACTGATCGCATTCTGCCCCGTCGTCGCGTCGAGGACGAGCAATGTCTCATGCGGCGCTTCTGCAATCTCGCGCTGAATGACGCGGTTGATCTTCTTGAGTTCTTCCATGAGGTTCGACTTCGTATGCAGACGACCCGCCGTATCGATGAGCAGCACGTCGATGCCACGCGCTCGCGCCGCCTTGACGGCGTCGAAGGCGACGGCGGCGGGGTCGGAGCCTTCCTCATGACGGATGACAGGCACGCCCGTGCGCTCGCCCCAGATCTGCAGCTGGTCGATGGCGGCGGCGCGGAAGGTGTCGGCGGCGGCGAGCATGACGGACTTGCCCTGCTCCTTGTAGTAGGCGGCGAGCTTGCCGATCGTCGTCGTCTTGCCGACGCCGTTGACACCGATGACGAGGAGCACGGTCGGCCCTGCCGAAGCGATGCGCGTCTCATCGGAGCCTGTCAGAAGGATCTCGGAAATCTTCTCGGCTAGGAAAGGCTTCAAGTCCTCGGGCGTGTTGATCGCCTTCTTCTTGATGCCCTTGCGGACATCTGCCATGAGCCTTTCCGTCGTCTTCACGCCGACATCGGACATGATCAATGTTTCTTCCAGCTCATCGAGTAGGTCATCATCGATGTCGGCATAGCCGATGATCAGCTTTTCAATCTTATTCGTAAAGGTCTCGCGCGTCTTGGCGAGGCCTTTTTTCAAGCGGTCAAAAAATCCCATAATACCTCCTACGATATATATGCGCCTCAAATCGCTTCGTCGAGGCGCACGGAAAGGACTCGCGATACGCCCGCGTCCTCGATGGTGATGCCGTACATGAAATCGGCGGCCTCCATCGTCCCCTTACGGTGCGTGACGACGATGAACTGCGTGTTCTCGGCAAATTCGCCGAGGAACTTGCCGAAGCGCGAGACATTCG
>CAMURM010000035.1 GCA_947097535.1 uncultured Selenomonas sp. | reverse complement strand
CAGTGCAAAAGATTTTCGACGTTTAGGCAAGCCGCGGCTTGCCTTTCTTGTGTCGAGCGGCAATCTCGATTCCGAGCTCGCTCGTTTCACGGCGGCGAAGAAGCTGCGCCACGAGGATGCGTACTCGCCCGGCGGACGCATGGGCTGTCGCCCCGAGCGCGCTGTCAGCGTCTACACGAAGCGCCTGCGCGAGGCATGGGGCGATGTTCCCATCATCATCGGCGGCATCGAGGCGAGCCTGCGCCGCATGGCGCATTACGACTATTGGCGCAACGAGGTGCGCCGCTCGATCCTCGCGGAGAGCGGCGCCGATCTCCTCATCTACGGCATGGGGGAGAAGCAGATCATCGAAGTCGCCGCCGAGCTTCATGCGGGCGTGGCGATCGAAAACGTGCAGGATGTGCGAGGCACTTGCTATCGCGTGCCGAACCGCGACTATGTATGGGATTATCTCGAACTGCCGTCATACGACGTTGTCGCGCAGGATAAGCGGCAGTTCGCCGACGCCTTCCGCCTTGAATACTTAGAGCAGGATCCTGTGCGCGGCCGCAGGCTCATCCAGCAGAACGGCGAGAGCTGCATCGTGCAGAACCCGCCGGCGCTGCCGCTCTCCACGGCGGAGATGGACGAGATCTACGAGCTGCCGTATCGCTATACGTGGCATCCTGCCTACGACCGCGCGGGCGGCGTGCCCGCCATCGCCGAGGTCAAGTTCGGCCTTGTCAGTCAGCGGGGCTGCTTCGGCGGCTGCCATTTCTGCGCCATCGTTTCGCATCAGGGCAGGATCATCCAACACAGGAGCCGGGATTCTTTGCTGCGCGAAGCGAAGCGCCTGATCGCCCTGCCGGATTTCAAGGGCTATATCCACGATGTCGGCGGCCCGACGGCGAACTTCTACGAGCCCTCGTGCAGGGATCAGCTCGTGCGTGGCACCTGCCGGGGGAAGCCGTGCCTGGCGCCGCCGTGCGAGAATCTGCAGGCGGATCACAGTACCTACCTCGCCCTGTTGGAGAGTCTGCGCGCCCTGCCCGGCGTGAAGAAGGTCTTCATCCGCTCGGGCATACGCTTCGACTACATCGAGAAGGCAGACGATGCTTTTCTGGAGGTGCTCTGCCGCCATCATATCAGCGGGCAGCTGCGCATTGCGCCCGAGCATGTATCAAACCGCGTCACGCGCCTCATGGGAAAGTCGGGCAAAACGGTCTACCTGCGCTTCGTCAAGGCGTTCGAGGCGATGAACAAGCGGCTGGGAAAGAAGCAGTACCTCGTGCCGTACTTCATGTCGAGCCATCCCGGCGCACACTTGGAGGACGCCGTCGAGCTCGCGGAGTTCATCCATGAGCGCGGCTACCACCCCGAACAGGTGCAGGACTTCATTCCGACGCCCGGCACGCTTTCGACCTGCATGTACTATACGGGACTCAACCCGCTGACGGGGGAAAAGGTCTATTCGGCGAAGACGGCGGAAGAAAAGAAGATGCAGCGCGCCCTTTTGCAGTATTGGCTGCCGCAGAACGATGCCGTCGTGCGCAAGGCTCTGCATCTGGCGGGCAGGAGCGACCTCATCGGCTACGGCAAGAAGTGTCTGCTGCGTCCGAAGCGCAGGGAAAATATAAGGAAACGGAAAAAAGAGAAGGGGATATAGATGCGTTGCCCATATTGCAAAGAGGCTGACAGCCGCGTCATAGATTCACGCGCTGCAGATGACGGCAATACCATTCGCCGCCGTCGCGAGTGTACGTCCTGCGGCAAGCGCTTCACGACATACGAGACGGTGGAAAAGATTCCGCTGATGGTCATAAAGAACGACGGCAGGCGCGTGGTCTTTGACCGCAACAAGCTCTTGAACGGCTTGATTCGCTCGTGTGACAAGCGCGACATTCCGACCGAGCGCATCGTCGCGCTGGCGGACGAAATCGAAAAGGAGCTGCGCAATACGATGGATCGCGAGGTCTATACGCGCGACATCGGCGAGCTCGTCATGGAGAAGCTCAAGAACTTCGACGAGGTCGCCTACATCCGCTTCGCCTCCGTCTACCGCAAGTTCGCCGACATCAGCGGCTTCCGCGAGGAGCTGGAAGCTTTGCTGCGGGAGAAGAATCCGTCTTGAGCTGGAAGATCAAGCGACGCCTGCGCGAGCAGCTGGCGCGCGAGCAGGGGTACTTCGCCTTTCCGGCGGGCACGCGGCGGAGCTTCGCGCTTGTTTATCCCAACTCCTACTTCGTCGGCATGTCAAACCTGGGGCTTCACATCATTTACGAGCTTTTGAACCGCCGCGGCGATACGGCTTGCGAGCGGTTTTTCCTGCCTTCCGACGACGAGCAGCGCGAGTACGAGCAGACGGGCACGCCGCTCCTGAGTCTGGAAAATCAGCAGCCGCTCCATCGCTTCTCATTGATCGGCTTTGCCGTTTCCTTCGAGATGGACTATTTCAACATGCTGCGCATCCTGCAGCTCGGCAAGGTCAAGCTCCTCGCGGCAGAGCGCACGGAGCGCGACGCCATCGTCCTCGCGGGCGGGCCGTGCGCCACGTTCAACCCGGAGCCTTTGAGCCTCTTCGTCGATGCCTTCATCATCGGCGAGGGCGAGGTCGTCATGCCGCAGCTAATGGACGCCTATGCTGCCGCCGTGCAGGCGGGGCTTTCGCGCGCCGAGCTGCTGCGGGCGCTCGCGCAGGTCGCGGGCGTCTACGTGCCCTCGCTCTACGCGCATGACTACGATGCGGCGGGGCGTTTGTGCGCCGTGCGCACTTTGGACGGCGCGCCTTCGCGCGTCGTGCGCCAGTGGGTGCGCGACCTCGACGACTTCCCCGCGCATACCGTCATCGTCACCGATGATACAGAATTCAACCTCTACCTCATCGAGACGGCGCGCGGCTGCGGCAGGCACTGCCGCTTCTGCATGGCAGGCTACTGCTTTCGGCGGCCGCGCAATCGCTCTTTGGCGGTTTTGGAGAAGGAAGTTCGAGAAGCAGAAAAGTATCAAAAGAGGATTGGGCTCATGGGTGCCGCCATCTCGGATTATCCCGAGATCGATGCCTTGTGCCGCGACATTCTGGACAAAGACCTCGGCATGTCCGTCGCCTCCTTCCGCGCCGATTCCGTCACGGCGGAGCTCGTCGCCTCCCTGGCGAAGAGCGGCTTGCGCACGATCACGCTCGCACCCGAGGCGGGGAGCGTGCGCCTGCGCAAGATCATCAACAAGGGCATCGAGGAGGAGCATCTCTTTCATACGGTCGATCTCGCGCTGCAGGCGGGCATTCGCCAGTTTCGCCTCTACATCATGGTCGGTCTGCCCTACGAGGAAAAAGAGGACATCGAGGCGATCGTCGCCATGACCCTGCGCCTTGAAGCGCACATCCGGCAGAAGAAGGAGCGCGCGCAGATCACCCTGAGCATCAACCCCTTCATCCCGAAGCCCTTCACGCCGTTCCAATGGCTGCCGATGGCGGACGAGAAGTGGGTGAAGGAAGCGCTCAAGACCATCCGCAAGGGGTTGGCTGCCTACAAGAACATCCGCATCATCGCTGAATCTCCCAAGGGCGCCTATGTGCAGGGCGTGCTCGCGCGCGGCGACCGGCGCGTCGCAAGCGCTCTGTACCGCGCCTTTTTGGCGGGCGGTGCGAAGGCATTCAAACGCGCGATGAAGGAAGACGGGCTTTCCTTTGAGGACTTTTTGGCGACTGCCTATGAGGAAGAGGCGGTTTTCCCGTGGCAGGTGCTCGACATGGGCTTTTCCAGTCAGTATCTCTACCGTGAGATGAAGAAGGCGGCACAGCTGCAATATACGAAACCTTGCTTTTCGGGGTGTAAACGCTGCGGTGTTTGTGATACAATGGAGGATGAATATGTTTCAGTTGAAACATAGCGGCAGAGGGCTTTGGCTCGGCACCTTCTCCCTCTTTCCGACAGAGGGGCTGGTGCATGGCATTTCGACGCGCTTCGGCGGCGTTTCCGAAGCGCCGTTCGACGCTTTGAACATGGCGCTCCATACGGGCGATGAGCCGGGCGCTGTCCGGGAGAACCGCCGCCTCTTTGCCGAGGCACTGCATGTGGATGCCGCGCGCCTCGTCACGCCGCGTCAGGTGCACGGCGATGAGATCCGCATCGTGCAGGCATCGGATGCGGGCATGGGCGCGCGCTGCTACGACGCGTCCGTCGCGGCGGCGGACGCCCTGATTACGAAGGAGCGCGGCGTACCGCTCGTGCTCTGCTTTGCCGACTGCGTGCCGCTCCTCTTCTGCGACCCCGTGCAGCGCGTCGTCGCCGCCGCTCATGCCGGCTGGAAGGGAACGGTCGCAAGGATCGGGCAGAAGACGATTCTTCGCATGACGGAAGCCTTCGGCTCGCGCCCGCAGGATATTTTGGCGGCAATCGGCCCCGCCATCGGCGCCTGCTGCTTCGAGGTCGGCGAGGAAGTGGCGGCAGCCTTTCGCACGGCGTTTCCCGAAGCGCCGCAGCTCCTTTCGCGCACTTCCGGCGGAAAAGCGACGGTCGATCTTTGGGCTGCCAACCGCCTGACGCTCGAAGAAGCGGGGCTCCTTGCCGGGCATATCGACAGCGCCGACGTATGCACGCGGTGCAATGCGGAGATCTTCTACTCCTACCGCAAGGCGCAGGGGAATACGGGACGCTTCGCCGCATGGATCGCGTGGCAGTAGTTTGCAGGAGGGAAAAAGATTGATCGAGGAGAATTTGCGCGCTGTTTTGCGTTCGATCGAAGAGAGCAGGGCAAAGAGAAAGATTGCCGACCCAAAGGAGCCCGTCCGCCTCGTGGCAGTGACGAAGAACCATGGGGTGGACGAGATGCGCGAGGCTCTCGACGGCGGCGTGACGGACATCGGCGAGAATCGCATCCAGGAGGCGCGCGAAAAGTTCGAGACGTTAGAGCGCGACGCCACATGGCACCTCATCGGTCATCTGCAGAAAAACAAGGCGAAGTATGCCGTGAAGCTCTTCGACCTGATTCACTCCGTGGACACCTTGGAGCTTGCCTGCGCTCTGGATAAGGAAGCGCAGAAGATCGACAAGGTGCAGAAGATCCTCGTGCAGGTCAATCTCGCGAAGGAAGCCTCGAAGTCCGGCGTCTATGAAGAGGAGCTGCAGCCCCTGCTGGAAGCCGTAGACGAGCTCTCCCACCTGCAGCTTGCAGGTCTCATGTGCATCGCGCCGAACTATGAGGACGTCGAAGAGGTGCGTCCGCTCTTTCGCCGCATGTATGAAATTTTTCAAAGGACAAAGGAGTTTCCCTGGAAAACGGCGAATATAATATATTTGTCAATGGGTATGACACATGATTATCGGATTGCTATAGAAGAAGGCGCCAATATCGTTCGTGTCGGCACGGCCATTTTCGGGCCACGTCAATATTGAGGAGGGAACAAGATGGGCTTCATTGATAAGGTGTGCGGAAAAATCGGCCTGATCGATCCGGAAGACATCAACGATAAAAGGGATTTGCGCGACGAAGACGACGATTTCGCAGAATCCGACGAGATGGAGCGTGAGGAAACCTTGGCATCGAATGTCGTCAATTTCCAGGCAGCTGCGGCGAACGCCTCGCTGAACAATGTCACTGCCTACAAGATGAAGGTCGTCGTCATCGAGCCGAAGTCCTTCGATGATGCGCAGCAAGTGGCGAACTGTTTGAGCGAAAAGCGCCCCGTCGTCATCAATTTTGAAAATACGCTGGAAGAAGATGCAAAGCGCATCACGGACTTCATCAGCGGCACGATCTACGCCCTGAACGGTGAGATCAAGAAGGTCAGCAACAACGTCTTTTTCTGCGCGCCGAGCAATGTCAACATCTCGTATTCGGAAGATAAAAAGTCGGTGTCGGCGGAAATGCCCTGGCTGAAGAAGTGAGGCGATTCGCATGAAGCTGGCTTTCATTGGCGGCGGCATGATGGCGGAGGCTGTCATCGCGGGCGTCCTGCGCGAGCGCGTGCTGCCGGCGGCGGACATCTTCGTCTCTGAGCACAAGACGGCGCGCGTCGAGGAGCTGCGCGAGAAGTACGGCGTGCAGGCTTTCGGCAGCGCAGAAATCTTCCTCAAGGATATGGACGTCGTGTTTCTGGCGGTCAAGCCGCAGGCGGCGCCGGCGGCGCTGCAGGAGCTCGCTGGGCAGATGCGCGCCGATGCCTTGCTCGTGTCCATCGTGGCGGGGCTGCCGCTCCGTAAGCTCGAAGCGCTGCTCCCTGCGCAGGCGATCATCCGCGTCATGCCTAATACGCCGCTCGCTGTGGGTGCCGGCATGTCCGCCTACGCACTCGGCACGCAGATTTGCGAAACGCATGAGGAAAAGGTGCGCGCGATCCTCGCGGCGGCGGGCAGGGTCGTCTGTCTGAAGGAAGAGCTGCTCGACGCTGTCACAGGGCTTTCGGGCAGCGGCCCGGCATTCGCTTTCTTGGCGATCGATGCGCTCGCGGACGGCGGCGTGGCGGCTGGGCTGGCGCGCAAAGACGCGCTGCTTCTGGCGGCGCAGACGCTGCTTGGGGCGGCGAAGATGGTGCTCGATACGGGAAGGCATCCCGACGAGCTGCGCGATCAGGTCACATCGCCGGCGGGCACGACCATCGCGGGGCTGCGCGTGCTCGAAGAGCGCGCCGTGCGCGGCGCCTTCCTTGACGCTGTTTTGAGCGCGGCGGAAAAATCGAAGTCTCTGGGGGAATGACATTGTCGAATCGAGAAAAAATCCTGCGTTTCTATCGCGGTTCCGAAGGCGAGGAAACGGCAATACGACTGGTTGACGCCGCAGAAAAGGCGATGAAGAACCAGAAGTTTCGCCTGACGTCCTTCCTCGATCCCTTCGGGCAGGAAATCGCCGAGGTCGTGGCGGCGAACTTCGACGGACTGCAGGCAGACTTCAACGGCGGCTATGAAGGCGCGGAGCGCCAGCGCGCCGTCTTTCGGCACGAAGATTTTCGCGGCACGCCCGCATGGGAGATCGCCGTCGTAGCGGCTGCGTGGAAGGACGCTTTCACGCATATCTCGCACCGCGACGTGCTCGGCGCCGTCATGGGCTTGGGCCTGGAGCGCGAGACCATCGGCGACATCCAGATTCAGCAGGGCACGGCGAGGATCGTCGTAGTGGAGAACATGGCGGACTTCCTGCTGCAGAACTGCGTGCAGCTCGGTGCGGCACATGTGCAGTGCTCGCTCGACGATCTCACATCCTTGGCGCCGCGCGAGGAGCGCTGCAAGGAGATTCGCGCCACCGTGGCCTCCCTGCGCGTCGACTCCATCGCCGCGGCGGGCTTCGGCATGTCGCGCAGCCGCGCGGCGTCGGACATCGCGGCGGAGAAGCTCAAGCTGAACTGGCAGTCCGTCAAGAATGCCTCCCAGTCCGTCAAGGAGGGCGACATGCTGTCCATGCGCGGCAGGGGGCGGCTCGAAGTGACGGAAATCCGCGGTCAGACGAAGAAGGGGCGCATAAGCGTGCTTCTCCATCGCTATTTATGATGGCGGCAAGATGGCGATTCCTTGAAAAAGAAAGGACAGAGGCGGTTCCCGTGCCGATTTTTCTGAGTATCTTCATCGTTCTTGCAGATCAGCTTGTAAAATGGTTCGTTTCCTGTGAGATGTTTCCGGGAATGTCGATTCCCGTCATCCAGGATATCTTTCATATCACATTCGTCTTGAATCCCGGCGCCGCTTTTGGAATCTTAGCCCATCAGCGCTCTTTTTTTATCATCATGGGAATCCTCATCGTCGTGCTCGGCGCCGTGTTCTCGCCCTATATCCGCCGCCAGTGCCCGCTGTTTCGCTACGGCACGGCGCTCCTGTTCGGCGGCGCCCTGGGCAATCTCATCGACCGCGTGCGCTTCGGGCATGTCATCGACTTTTTTGACTTCCGTATCTGGCCGGTCTTCAACATCGCGGACATCGCCATCGTGCTCGGCGTCGCGGCGATCATCTACGCCATCCTCTTCAAGATGCAGTCGGCGGAGGATGCGTGACGATGGAAGACGTGCTGCTCATCGATGAAGAGGCGCGCGGCAAGCGTCTCGACGTCTTTCTCGCCGACAGAGAAAAAGAGCTTTCGCGCTCGCATATACAGAAGCTGATCGAGGGCGGCGCCGTCCTCGTCAACGGCAGGGCGGTGAAGGTGAACTACAAGCTGCGCACCGGGGACTCTGTGGAAATCCATGTGCTCGAGGCGCAGGAGTGGAAAATTCTGCCGGAAGCCATTCCTCTCGACGTGCTTTACGAGGATGAGGACATCATCGTCATCAACAAGGCACGCGGCATGGTCGTGCATCCGGCGGCAGGCGTTTCGAGCGGCACGCTCGTCAACGCGCTGCTATATCACTGCAAGGATCTTTCGGGCATCAACGGCGTCATTCGGCCGGGCATCGTGCATCGGCTCGACAAGGATACATCGGGCGTCATGGTGGCGGCGAAAAATGATGCGGCGCACGTCAATCTCGCCGAGCAGATTCGCCTGAAGACGGCGCACCGCATCTATCAGGCGCTTGTCCTTGGCACGATCGCCGAGGAAAAGGGTGTGATCCGCGCGCCGATCGGCCGCCACCCGACGGAGCGCAAGAAGATGGCGGTCGTGCCGAACGGCAAGGAGGCGACGACCTTCTTTCACGTCTTAGAGCGCTTCTCCTCTTATACCTTCGTCGAATGCCGCCTGCAGACGGGGCGCACGCATCAGATTCGCGTCCACATGGCGTACATCGGGCATCCCTTGCTCGGCGATCCGAAATACGGCAAAAAGTCGCCCTTCGCCATAGAGGGGCAGGCGCTTCACTCCGCCGAGCTCATGCTCACGCATCCGCGCACGAAGGAGCGACTGCGCTTTGCGGCGGCAATGCCCGCCGATATGGAGGAGATTCTCCGCACCCTGCGGCGCAGGGGATGAGCGGGCGACTGCTGGCGGCACAGCAATAGCATAGGAAGTAGAGAAGGGAGCGGACTGAATATGGCGATATTGGTCGATAAGACAGTTCTGATGGATAAGGATGCGATTCGCCGCGCGCTCACGCGCATCTCGCATGAAATCGTAGAGAGGAACAAGGGCACTGAGAGCATCGTCCTCGTCGGCATAAGGAGCCGCGGCATCCCGCTCGCCGAGCGCATCGCGGCGGCGATCGAGAAGATCGAAGGCACGAAGCCCGCCATCGGCATTCTCGACATCACGCTCTACCGCGACGATCTTTCGACGCTGTCGTATCAGCCCGTCGTGCGCGAGACGGAGATTCCCGTCGACATCACGGGCAAGACCATCGTGCTCGTCGACGACGTGCTCTACACGGGCAGGACGATCCGCGCCGCGCTCGACGCCCTGATCGACATGGGACGTCCGAAGGTGATACAGCTCGCCGTCCTCATCGACCGCGGACACCGGGAACTCCCCATCCGAGCCGACTTCGTGGGCAAGAACGTGCCGACATCTTCCAAGGAAGAGATCCGCGTCATGCTCGAAGAGCACGACGCCGATGAGAAGGTTGTGCTGGCTGAGAAGCAGGATGAGTGAAGCGTCACATGTGGCAAGGGTTTCTCTCTGAAGGGTTTTCCTATCTGAAATGTCTGCCTTCGCCATAATGAAAGAATTGCGGTAGAGTAAGGAAACGGGGAAGAAGGAAGCTTTTTGTTAGGGATTCATCGAAGAGAAATCAATATGCTCGAAGGTTCTCTTTGGGACAAGATCATCGTCTTCGCTTTGCCCATCGCCTTGACAGGTATCTTGGAGCAGATGTTCAATGCGGCGGATATCGCGGTGCTCGGACGCTTCGTTGGGACAGAAGCGATGGCGGCGGTAGGCAACAACGTGCC
>CAMURM010000034.1 GCA_947097535.1 uncultured Selenomonas sp. | reverse complement strand
CAAGCTTCGCATACTCGGCGAGCTTCTCGTCCGTATACGTCGTGACGGAAACCATCTGGGCGAATACGAGGTAGCCGAGCTTCTTGACTTCGGCGCAGAATTTCAGCGCCTCCTCCATCTTCGCTTCCTTGTAAATGACGCGGATGCCGTCGAGGAACGTCTCCTCGCACGGCTGCAGGCGCTCGATGCCGCAGGCGCCGTAGTCGATCATGCCGAGGACGAGCGAATTTCCCTTGGATATGCCCTCGAACATGCGGTTGACGGAGGCTGTATCGGGCAGCACCGTGCGGCCGCGATCAAACGCCGCCTTCTCATCGAGGAAGCCCACCTCGATGAAGTCCACGCCCGAGCTCACGAGCCGCTCGAAGATTTCCACGATCTGATCGTAGCCAAATTCCCAGTTGTTCACATAGCCGCCGTCGCGCAGCGTACAATCAAGCAATAGCCGCTCTCCCAAAACAAATCCCTCCCATCATTTCAGTAAAGCAAATTTCTCTGCCGCAGCATCAGCCGCCGTACTTCGCCAAAAGCTGCCGATGCTTCTTCCCGTGCAGGAAGAAGAAGTTCGTCTCGACCGTCGCCTCGTCCATCTTCTCGAAGGGCACGAGCCGTTCCGCCGCCGACGTATAGCACGCATAGCCCCAGCCCTTGAACATCTCGATGATCTCGTTCGGGTGGTAGTCGAAGCGCGCCGCGTGCTTTCGCAGCATCTCCGTGTAGACGACGGGGCGCAGCTCGGCGAACACGCGCGCGCCGCCCGCAAAGACCATCTTCTCCGCGCCCTCCGTATCGCACTTGATGAAGTCGAGGCGCTCGATGCCCTGCGCTGCCACGAAGCGGTCGAGCGTATCGACGGGGCAGATGACCTCGTCGAGGCGCTCCTTGCGCTCGCCCTGTCCCTGCTCGCCCTCCTTGAAGTAGTACGTATCGGTGACGGGGCGCAGCGACGCCGCCTCGTTCGCCGCGGGCACGAAGAACTTGAGGTCGCCGCTCTCGCTGTAGAAGCCCATGTGGTACGCCTCGATCTGCGCCTCGCGCCCGTTTAGCCGCAGGTTCTTTTCCAAGCCTCGGAAGGTGTCTGCCACGGGCTCGAAGGCATAGACTTTCGCGTCTTCGTGCGCCTTCGCCAGACCGAGGCTCACGCGCCCGACGTTCGCGCCGATGTCGAAGATCACAGCGCCCGCCGGGATGAAGCGGCTCATGAAGCCGATCTCCTCGCCCTCCGTGCCGATCAGGATCGTTTCCGCGCGGCAGATATTCTGCGCCATATCGAAAAACAGCGCGATGTCCTGCGTTTTGAGCACGATGCCGTCCTCTCGTATCTCGACGCTCTTGCAATAAGGATTCTTCCTGAGGATCTGCTGCACCTCAAGCAGCGGCACGAGCCTTTCCCTTGCAAGCTCCCAGTAGAGGCGCTTCGGCACCTTTCCCTCTTCATATAAGTCGTAGAGCTTTTCCAGCTTCATCGTATCCCTCGCTTTCTATAGCATGGAGCAGTTGCACGGATAATTTCAGCACCGCCCTCTTATCCGTGCATCTTCTATTCCCGCAGGATGCGCTTGAGCTCTGCCACGACCTGCGGATAAAACGCCTCATTGCCGTAATATGCGCGCACGATGTCGAAGATTCCCGCCAGGGAAAGCTCCATTTGCTGCTGCTTGATCCTTTCACACCAGAAATAGATCAATTCTTCCATCAGCCGCTTTTTTTCTTCCGACAAAATCGCAGGCGGAACCTCGCCTGCCGTTTTGAGCAGGTCAAAGTAGTTTTTGATAAATACTTCGGCAAAATTCAACCCCGCCGTCGCATGCGCGCCCGAGCCCGTCTCCATGAAGGGCGCGGCGATCACGGCAAAGCGCGGCTCCTGCTTCAATATCTCCATTTGCAGATACACCTGCGGGATGCGCGTATCATTATACTTCTCCGGCTCCGCGATGCGCGCGTACAAGTCGCGCCGCAGGATGGTGCTCGTGATCCAGGTCATGTGATAGCCGACCATGCGGATGTAGTCGGCGATCCCGCTCCCTGCATACAGCCGATACGGCTCCCGCGCTCTTTTCAGATGGAAGAGCGCCGTCCCTCGCTGCTGCAGGATCCTGCCGAGCACGGCAGGCAGCGAGCCGTCGGCAAAATAATCGTCATCGCCCGCAACGAGCACATACTCGCCTCGGCTCGCCCGAAGGGCCCTGTGGATGTTTGCCTCCGCGCCGACATTCTCTTCGTTGCAGTGGTAGCGAAGATTCCCATACGTTTTCTGCAGCTCTTCGACGAAGATTCGCGTATCATCCGTCGAGGCGTTGTCCGCGACGAGGACTTCCGCCAGCGCGTCGTTGCCCAACTGCCGCAGCACGCAGGGAAGCGATCGTTTCAGATACGTACTGCGGTTGTAAGTGATGAAGGCAAAGGTCAAAAGCGGCGCCGCCTCCCCGCGCTCGCCGAGCAGATCCGCCAGCTCGTGCTCGGCGGCAACGGGCAGCCATTCCCGCGTCTTGAAGGACAGCGCCCGGACGACGCGCGCAGGGCTTCCCTCGGCGATGCAGTAGGCGGGGATATCCCGCTGCACGCGGCTTCCCGCGCGGATGAAGCTGCCGCGGCCGATCTGCACGGCGCCCTTGAGCAGGACGTTCTCCTCGATGCGCACACCGCGCCCGATTCGGATGCCGCCCTTTTCCCCAGCGAGTTCCTGCGCCGCCAGCGGCAGTCCGATCGCCGTTTCGTCGCAAGCGTAGTCCTTGATATGGACGTTTTCCGCCACGCTTACGAAGCCTTCCAGCTCGACGGTGTGCGCCGCCTCAAGCGTGCTGCCGGCGCCGATCGTACAGTGATCGCCGACGATGAGTCTGGGCTCGCCCGCAAAATTCGACAGAGCAAGCCCGAGGCTAGCCGTCCGATGCACGCGCGTCCCGCTGCCGACCGCGATTCCCTCGGGATGGGAAAAGCCCTGCCAGGAAGGAAGCTGTGCACCTTCGCCGCACGCATACAGCGTATTTTGCCCGCTGTCCGCTTCCCTGCCCTTGATGTACGGATAATATTTGGCAAAAAATCTTTCGTGATCGTCATCTGCAGCATCAAACGAAATATTCTGTGACTGATAGGCGCACCATATAGGCTGCCGCAGGGGCACGACGAGCCGGTGTCCGGCTTTCTCGAAGATTCGGCATTGCGCGAGCACGGCATAGTACTGCGTCTCGCAGCTCTCGTCCCACGGCAGATCCTCCTGCGTCGCAAAAAACGAAGGCAGGACGAAGCGGACAGATGCAGTCGCTTGCGGCGAAGCGTCCTCACCTTCGCCGAAACGCAGCTCGGAAAGCCCCGTCTTCGCAGGCACATAAACAGCGCCCTGCTTATCGTCGGCGCCCAGCACGTTGCCGTCTGTCGGCAGCGACCGACTGCCCAAAGCGCCGACCATGCCGATCGCCTCATTCTCGAAGATCGCCGGCAAATCCTCCAGAAGATGCGCATAAACGAGGCGCAGATCATCGTTGATGTAGATCTTATACTTTGCATCGGAGAGCGCCAGCGCCCTATTCGCCTGCGCCGCATAAGGCGCTTCTGCCGCGAGCGTGAAGAGCTCCGCCTCATAGCCTGCGGGCAGACGCAGTGACTGCAGGGATTTCAGGCAGGAGTCATAGAGCGCTTCATTCGACTTTCGCACAAGGAACGCAAATTTCTTTTCATTTTTCATACCATGATATTCCCTCAAACATCCCGCGCCTCACCAGAGTTTCCAAGGCGCTTTGTCATTCTGCCAGAGCTTTTCGAGCAGGAGCTTCTCGCGCAGGGTGTCCATGCACTGCCAGAAGCCGCTGTGCAGGTAGCACTTGAGCTCGCTTCTCTTCGCGAGCTCCACGAGGGGCGTCTGCTCAAACACCGTCGAATCGCCCTCGATGAAGTCGAAGACGGCGGGCTCAAGCACCATGTAGCCCGCATTGATCGGTGCGCTGTCCTCCATCGACTTCTCGCGAAACGCATGCACGGAGTTGTCGTAGCCGATGTCGAGGATGCCCTTCTGCTGCTTCTGCATGATCGCCGTCAGGGTGGCCGCCTTGCCGTGCGACTTATGGAAGCGCACGAGCTCGCCGATGTCGACGTCCGCCACACCGTCGCCGTAGGTCATCATGAAAGTCTCGTCCTCCACATACTTGCGGATGCGCCGTATGCGCCCGCCTGTCAGAGTATCAAGTCCCGTATCGACGATCGTGACCTTCCACGGCTCCGTGTGCTGATTGTGCACGATCATGCGGTTTTCCTGCGTGAAGTCAAACGTGATGTCGGACGTGTGCAGGAAGTAGTCGGCGAACCACTCCTTGATCATGTGCTGCTTGTAGCCCGCGCATATAATAAAATCATTGAAGCCGAAGTGACTGTAGCCCTTCATGATGTGCCAGAGGATCGGCATGCCGCCGATCTCGACCATGGGCTTGGGCCGCCGTTCCGACTCCTCCGTGATGCGCGTGCCGAAGCCGCCCGCCAAAAGCACTGTTTTCAAATCTTCATCTCCCTTGTCCAATATCTCGCTTTATTGCAGGCATTCGGGAAAACGCCTACCCCTACCCCATCACCGGCTCGCATCCTGCAAATAGCGGCGAAGCTCTTCCGGTTCCATCGCCTTATACATTTCCGGCACGCGCCACTTCTCCTGAAACAACGCGTGATTGCGCTCGACCAGGGCTTCCGCACGCTTGAGCTTTTCCAAAATCTCCTGCTCCGTGCCGCCCTTCAGGAAGCTCCCGTGCCCGAAATGATGGATGAAGGTGTCCTGGCAGATCAGGAGATCGTACCCCGCCTGCAGGATGCGCAGCGAGTAGTCGTCATCCTCGAAGTTGCCGGGGCTGAACCTCTCATCGAGGAAGCCGACCTTGTCGAACACCTCGCGCTTGAACAGATAGCAGAAGCCCACGAGCGTCGTCCGCTTGCGCCAAAGGGCGGGATTCGACGCGTTGTGGCGCGCTGCAAATGCCTGCATATCTTCGAGGCGCTCGTAGGGCACCTCAATCTGCTGGCTGTTGGAGCAGTAATTCGTGACACAGCTCACGGCGCCGACCCTGGCGTTGCTGTAAAGCGCAAGGCGAAGATTCTTCAGCCAGTCCTTCGTGACGACGGTATCGCTGTTCAAAAGCAGCAGCTCCGTGCCCGTCGCAGCCGTGAGGCCCTGATTGCAGCCCCCGGGGAAGCCCCTGTTTTCGTCGTTGTAGATGCAGACGAGGTCTTCCTGCGCCTTGAGCCACTCGGCAGAGCCATCCGTCGAAGCGTTTTCGACGACGATGATTTCATACGTCCCCGCTTCCGTATACGCATGGATGCTTTGGATGCAGAGCTGCATAAGCTCCAGCGTATTGTAGCTCAGAATGATGATGCTCGTCTTATCGTGCATGCCTATCTCTCCTCAACGCGTTTCGTCCGACCGCGCCTTATCCCCCGCCTCGTCAGCCTGCAGGATCTCCTGCAGCCTCGCCACGACCTCTTCATAGTACGACTCCGCCGCATAATGCTCGCGCACAATGTCGAAAATTCCCGCCAAGTCTAAGTCGTGCTGATATTGCACGATCTTCTCCAGGCAGTCATAGATCAGTTCATCCATCAGGCGCTTCTTTTCATCGGACAACAGGTATGGCGGAATTTCAGGGGCTGTCATCAAAATATCGAGGTAATTCTTGATAAAAACCTCGCCAAAATTGAACCCCGAGGGAATACATTCCCCCGTTCCTTCCGTCATGAACATCCCGTAAAGTATGACGAACTGCGGATTTTTTCTTAACATCTCCAGCTGCATGTATACCTGCGGCAATCTCGTATAATCGTACTTATGCGGCTCCCTGATGAGCGGATACAGTTCCCGGCGCCAGACGATGCCGCCGATCCATGTCATGTGATAGCCTACATAGGCGATATAAGGAACGATTCCCCTGCCCTTATATACGCGGCGCGGTGTATTCTCCCTCCTCAGATGAAAGAGCGCCGCCCCGCGATATTTTCGGATATTGTCGAGAACGACATGCAGGGCACCGTCCAACAAATAGTCATCATCGCCTGCGACGATGACGTATTCGCCGCGGCTCCTCAAAATCGCCTCATGAATATTGCCCTCGGCGCCGACGTTCTTCTCGTTGCAGTGATAGCCGAGGTTCCTGTACTGCGCCTGCATTTCCTGCACAAGATCTCGCGTATCATCCGTTGAAGCATTGTCCGAGACGAGCACTTCGACGAGCGGATCGCCGCCGACCTGCTGCAGCGCACTTTTGAGCGACTTTCTGAGGTAGCGGCTGCGGTTGTAGGTAATGAAAGCATACGTCAAAAGCGGCGGCGTCTCCTGCCGCTCCTGCAGGAGACGCGCGAGCGCCGCTTCATCGGCGATTTCGAGCCACGCACACGCACGCGGCGAAAAAGCCTTGACGACGCGCGCGGGCACGCCCTCGGCGATGCAGTATGGCGGGATGTCCGAGCGCACGACACTGCCCGCGCGGATCACGGCGCAGCAGCCGATCTGCACCGCGCCTTCGATGACGGTGTTCTCGCCGATCTGCGCGGCACAGCCAATGCGGACACCGCACTCGTTTTCAACGAAGGTGCGATCTGCTGCCGCGAGTCCGAGCTCTTCCTCATCGTAAGCATAGTCCTTTATATGCACGTTCGCACCGACCGTCACGAGGTTTTCGAGCACGATGCGATTCGCTGCCGTCAGCGTACTGTACGCATCGATGGCGCAGTCATCGCCGACAGAGATGCGCGGCTCGCCTGCAAAATCATCGAAGAGCAGACGGCACACGGCTGTCTTATGGATCTTCGTCTGACTGCCGACGGCAATGCCCTCGCCATGCGAGAAATCGCGCCAGCCCTCGACCTCGCTGTCCGTGCCGCACGCATAGAGTGCGAGCTTTCCCTTGTCCGGCACAGCATCTTCCAAATAGGGATGATGGGCGGCGAAATACCGCCTGCGATCTGTCTCGCCGGAATCAAACGAGATATTTTCCAGCTGATAGGCACACCATGGCTCGCGCGGCAGCGGCACGGCGAGCCTTCTGCCGCGCTCCTCCATGGCACGGCAATGCGCGAGCACGGCGTAATATTGCCCTGCATAGCTCTCGTCCCACGGAAGATCGAGCTGCGTCGCAAAAAAGGACGGGCACAGGAAGCGGACAGGCTCCAGGTCTTTATGATTTTCCTCCGCACCGAAGCGAATCTCCTCAAGCGCGCCGTTCAACGGCATGCGGACGCTTCCCATTACATCGGGCGCCTCTAAAAGGTTGCCGCTCAGAGGCAGTGAGCGACTGCCGAGAAATCCCACCATGCCGACGCGCCGATCCTCGAAGATTTCCATAATCTGCTCGATCGCCGCTGGTTCTGTCAGGCAAACTTCATCGTTGATATAGATCTTGACCTTCGCCTCAGTGCGCGCGAGAGCGTCCTTCACTTGCGCGGCATAGGGCTTATCTGCTGCGAGCGGGAAGATTTCCAGCGCATAGCCTGCGGGCAGACTTGCAGCGTGCAGAGATTCGAGGCAGAGCTTATACCGCGCCTCCTGCGTCCTTCGCACGAGGACGGCGATCTTCTGCACCGACGGCTTCATCGCGGCGTCAGCCGCCTCCTCAGCCAATGTCTGCCGCAAATACGGAAGGATCTCTTCGGGCGGCATCTCCCAATAGTTCTCAGGCACATGCCATTTCGTAAAGAAAATGTCATGGTTCCTCAGCAAAACTGCGTTGTAACGCTCGATCATCTGCGCTTCATTCTGCACCTTGAGTTTCTTTTTGAATGCCGCGCCGCCGAAATGGTGGATGAACGTGTCGCGGCAGAAGAGCAGGTCATAGCCCGCCTGCAGGATGCGCAGCGAGTAGTCGTCATCCTCGTAGTTGCCGGGACTGAAGCGCTCGTCGAGGAAGCCGACCTTTTCCAGCACCTCGCGCTTGAAGAGATAGCAGAAACCCACGAGCTTCGTCCTCTTCTCCCAAAGCGCAGGATTTGACTTGTTGTACTGCGCTGCGAAGTCGAGCATTTCCTCGATGCCGTCGTAAGGCGCCTTGATCTGCTGGTTGTTGGAGCAGTAGTTCGTGACGCAGCTGACGGCGCCGACCTTGGCGCTGCTGTAGAGGGCAAGGCGAAGATTCTTCAGCCAGTCCTTCGTGACGACGGTATCGCTGTTCAAAAGCAGCAGCTCCGTGCCCGTCGCGACCTTCAGTCCCTGATTGCAGCCCTTGGGGAAACCCCTATTTTCATCATTATAGATGCAGATAAGCCCCTGCTGCTCCTTCAGCCACTCGGCGGAGCCGTCCTCTGAGCCGTTTTCGACGACGATGATCTCGTACGTCTCCGCTTCCGTGTACTCGTGTATGCTCGCAAGGCAGAGCTGCAGCAGCTCCTGTGTATTGTAGCTCAGGATGATGATGCTCGTCTTATGGCGCATGATTCTTCTCCCAACTTTTTCTTCTCATCATATCATAAAGATGCGATAAAAACCAATTTTTTCTACCTCTCCCATTAGAGCAACTCGCTTGCTGCTTTCATAGCATGAAAAAGTGCCGCCGCCATCAAGCGACGGCACCACAAAAGCACCGTACAGAATTATCCCTTGACCAGCGTCTCATACTTCGCACGCTCCGCCGCTGGGATTTGCAGCACATCCATCGCCTTCTCCATGGAAAAGCCCAACCGATCCATCATACTGCGAATGGAAGTTGCCACTCCTTTTTCTATCCCTTTTTCCATCGCCTCTTCAGCGCGTACCTCTAAAGCGCGCTCCTGATTCCAAACGAAATTCAGCATATCGAATACCTCCTCCTTCTGTTTCTGACGAAAATATTCTTTCAGGTAGTCATTCGCAATGCAGTAACGTACCGCATCGCCTACAGCTGCTTCGAGCGTACCGCCATTTTTGACACACTCCCGCACCTTGGCAACGAATACGCTGTAGCTTTTCAGCGCATGGCATTTTTCCAGAATCGGACGATTCGGCTTATCGTTGATGTTGATGACTTCGACCACAAAATCCATATCGCCTTTTCGGCCTCCAAAGGCATCGGAAAGACGCATCGTCCACGTATCGAGCCTCTCTTCGATTCCGTTGTAAAACACATAGAACTTCGGTGCAGGCAGCAGGATCAATTCCCTTTTATAGATGGCATCTTCATCCACATAACGGCGATAGATTTCTGCAAGATACATGAAGAGGCGTAAAGGCATATTTTTATTGATGGTACTTTGGTGCTCGACAAGAAGCACATGCTGATTTTTGACGACGAAGCCCACATCGTTTTTAATGCCTGAAAAAAGTGTTTCGTCTATCGTGGCTAGTTTTATATCTGCCGGTGTCACCTTACTTGCGAGAAGCGCCTCATAAATTTCCGGCAGCCGATCCACATTGTTGAAAATATCGCGAAAAAGCGAGTCCTTGTACGCACGATGAATCGTTCTCATAGAACCGTCACCTCTCTTCATAATTATACTATAAGCTGCCGCGTCTCGACAAGGCTCATCGCCTCTTGTGTAAGTCCTGCTATTTCTACTTCGCACCGCGCTTCTTTCTGCGGTAGCCGAGCCAGAGCACGAAGAGCCACAGGGGCAAGACGGCGACGGCGAACTGCATGTCGGGGATCTGCGTCATCAGAAGGTACATCATCGCGAGAAACGCCAGGCATATATAGTTGACGACAGGGAAGAGCGGTGCGCAAAATTTCGCCCTGCGCGCTTCCCTATCGTAGAGGCGACGGAATTTCAAATGCGTGATGACGATCGTGCCCCAGCTGATGATGACGGACGCCATGGCGATGGAGAGAAAGAGCATGAATACCTGTCCGGGGAACAGGTAGTTGAGGAGTACGGCGAGAAGCGTCACGCCCGAGGAGATGAGGATGCCGACGACGGGCAC